>NZ_JAKGBH010000002.1:0-188195 GCF_021532515.1 Pseudoalteromonas sp. PAST1
AGTCTCTGAAGGGCCGTTGAAGACTACAACGTTGATAGGCAGGATGTGGAAGTGGTGTGAGCCATTAAGCTAACCTGTACTAATTACCCGTGAGGCTTAACCATACAACGCCAAACGCGTTTTATGACAGCGTAACGACAGAAGTTAAGTTACTAAAGTAGACATTTACTTGATATGAGAATTCCAGATTTATTAATTTGCTCAAAAGAGCGAATTAAACCAAATTTGCTTGGTGACAATAGCGTTTTGGACCCACCTGACCCCATGCCGAACTCAGTAGTGAAACGAAACAGCGCCGATGATAGTGTAGCAGCTGCTATGTGAAAGTAGGTCATCGCCAGGCTCCAAATAAGAGAAAGCCCGATTCGAAAGAGTCGGGCTTTTTTGCGTTTGGAGCTTTCAGCCAGGTAGGTTGGGTAGAGCGTAGCGAAACCCAACGTGAGTTAGTGAGTTACAAGTTAGCAAGGGTAAAGTTGAACTGTAGTGTTGTTTAGTACAGAGTCACCCTCAGCATTAACCCAGTTCATTCCCCAGGTAGGTTGGGTAGAGCGGAGCGAGACCCAACATAATCCATATGACCTTCTTCATAACCCATGGTTAAAAATTCTTAAAATCTCTACTGGTCTAACAGGTTAGCGAGCTCTAAAATGGCTTACTTCACCTTGCGCTAATTCGTCTTTTATTAATGAGCTTTATCTCTTCATTCTGCATGACGAATTACCACGCTGTTGGGTTTCGCTTCGCTCTACCCAACCTACGCCAGACCTTCAAGCTTTACCTTGCTAATAGACAACTCTGAAGTGCCTCTGGCAGGGCTTTATTGTTTAAGGAGGCTCTGACCTAAACACCCACACCGCGGCTGATAGCTGACGGCTGAAAGCTGATAGCTCTGTGTTTGGTTTCGCTTCGCTCTACCCAACCTACGCCAGATTTCCAAACTTTACTCTTTCAACTTTCCCCTCGCTAACTCTCGTTTATAACACTCATTCCCCTTGTTTTTGCTCTGCTTTGGCTAGTTGAATGTATTTTGTTTCGACTAGTTGTGAGAGGGGAACAAGTTCGAAGCCTTGTTGTTGTAGTTCTGGGAGGGCTTGTTGTAGAAAAGCAACGGTTTCTGGGTAGGGGTGGGCAATGGCGATTGCGTAGTTGAAGTGTTGAGCTTTGGTTTTTAGCTCTTCTAGTTGGTGTTGTAGCTGACTTTGGGTGACATTGTTATCAAGAAATACATGGCGAGATACATTTGCGACACCATACAGGTTAGCAACATTTTGTGCTTCACTTTGACTCGTTGTACGGCTGTCTAAGAAATACAAACCACGTTTCTTTAATACTTCCATCGTCCATTTCATTGGCTCAGTAAGCTGTGTTAGCTCAGATCCCATGTGGTTATTGACCCCTTTTACTTGTGGTAAAGAGGCTAATGCATGGCCAAGGGTTGTTTGTAACTCTGACTTACTCATAGTATTGGTGAGCGCACCCGGACCAAGTGCTTTGGTTTTATCAAGCGCTTGCATGGGAACATGTAAAAGTAGTTCTTTATGAGTTCTACTGGCGCGTTCAGCAAATATTTGCGAATAGGGGGTATGGGGCAAGATCGAGAAGGTCACTTGCCCTGGTAAGTTTAATATTTCAAGATCGCGCTGATGGTTGCCTATATCATCAATTACTATGGCTATTTGCTTTGCTTGGCAGAATAGCGGTAGGCAACATATGGCGAGTAATAAGCCTTTTTTTAAGTTCACTTTTTGTAATTATTATATCCGTTGTGAGCATTTACTTACTGCATAATAACGAGCTGCTTTGCTGTAAGTTGCTTTTTGTCTTGTCTATCTAGAAGTGAGCTAAAAAGCGCCAATTCTTGGATATTTTTTATTATAACGCCTTGGTCAATTTCTGAAAGCATTGTTTGATTAATACTCACATCTGGAGTGATCCCCTTCCCATCGATAGATTGACCCAAAGGTGTGTAATAACGTGCTGTAGTCAGTTTTAATGCGGTATTACCGTTACCTAGAGGTATCAATGATTGCACTGAGCCTTTACCAAATGAAGTTTCGCCAATTAGCACCGCTCGTTGATTGTCTCTCAGTGCTGCTGCGAGTATTTCAGCTGCAGAGGCTGAGTTTTCGTTAATTAGCACGGCAATAGGAGCGCCACTGAGTATGTCGCCTTTATGGGCTTTAAACTTCTGATTAGCTTCATTAAAGCGGCCTTTGGTGGATACGATGGTGCCGTTATCTAAAAACAGATCTGCAACTTCAATCGCCCCTTGTAATGTACCGCCAGGGTTATCGCGTAAATCAATGATTAAACCTGAAAGAGGGAAGCTATTGGTGACCTGCATTTTTGCAAGCTCTCGAGCAACATCGTGCAATGTATGATTGTTAAATGCATTGATACTGATCAGTGCAACGCCTGTATCTGCTAAATGGCCACTCACACTTTCTAGGTTAATTTGTTGGCGCTTAACCGAGAAATTAAGCTCAGTATTTGTGTCTCTTTTAATAACTACATCAACGGCATTTTCACCGCTTTGGCGAATCAACTTAGCCACTTCTTCGATGCTTTTGTCTAAAATAGATTGTTGATTAATTGCAATAACCTCATCATTTACTTGAAGACCTGCAAGCGCAGCAGGTGAGTTATTAATAGTGTTAACAATATATACCCGACCCTCTTCAATTTTTACTTCTATACCGAGTCCTGTGTACCTACCATTAGTGCTACTGAAGATAGCATCGAGTTCAGTTTCATCGAGATATTTTGAATATGGATCAAGGCGCTCGAATAACGCTTCGACTTGTAAGTTATCATGTTGAGTTACAAATGCGTTTTGTAGCTTCAGATCATCAACATAATACGTATGAATATTAAATAGGATTTCGTTTAGTTGCTGATGCTGTAGTGATTGTAACGAGGGTTTTGCAACAACCTGAAACGATTGCAATATCAGGCATAGCAAGCTGACAAGTAATAGAAAAGACAGCTGAGTAAAAAACTTAGCTGGGGAAAAATGAGCATTGTAAGAGTAAGTTGTGTTTAGCATCAGCTGCTCCTCATAGAGTGCAGCTATTTAATCAATTAAATGCGTCTGCACCATTTTACAGGATTTACTGCGCGTCCTTTGTGGCGTATTTCAAAGTATAGACCAGGATCTGGTTGTCCGCCGCTTTGACCGACTAAAGCAATCGTTTCGCCTTCTCTAACAAGGTCGCCAACATCGCGAAGAAGGGTTTGAGCGTGACCATATAAGCTCATAAAGCCATCGCCATGATCAATAGCGATAACCCAGCCAAAGCCATTTAGCCAGTCAGCGTAAACCACTTGGCCGTTCTGTACGCTTTTAACATTACTGCCTTCTTTGGCGCTGATTAGTACGCCTTTCCAATCTATGTTGCCGTGCTTGCGTTGTCCAAAGCGGTGGCGTAATGCTCCTTTGGTTGGCCAGTCGAGTTTGCCCTTACTACTTTGTAAGCCTAGTAATTCAACTTTTTCGTTTCGTTCTTGTTCAAGCTCTTCAATGGCGGTGATCAGGGTTTGCTCATTTTCTTTTAAATAATCAATTGAGCTCTTCGTTTCTTTTAACGCTGACTGGAGTTTATTGAGGTTAGTTTTACGCTCTTGCTGTGCATTGACTAGAGCTTGCTGGCGTCTTTTTTGCTCATCATATAAGGCAACTAGACGTTGTTTGGTTTTTTCAAGCTCAGCTTGGTTGTCTGCAATTTCTTGCTGCAGTGCTTTGAGTTCTTCAATTTGCTCAATACGTGCTTTATTTAAGTAATTATAATAACTTAGTGTACGCTCAATTTTGGCTGTGTCTTGTTGGTTAAGCAACATCTTTGAATAGTCATGACTACCCGCCATATAGGCGCTTTTTAGTTGTGCAGCTAACAAGGCTTGGCGCTGTGCTTGCTGGGCTTTAAGTTGCTCAGCTTTAGCTTGTTGTTCGCGTTGTTGTTGCTCATTTTCTTTAACAGATTGGGCGGCAAGGTTTAATGCTTTGGCATTTTTGGCGATGTCGAGCTCATGGGCGCGCAGATCTTTACGCATTTGGGCAATGGACTTGCGTTGACCTTTAAGCTCAGCCTCTGTTTTTTGTAAAGCTGATTGAATGTCTGATAAGTCTTTTTTGGTTTGATCTTCATTAGCAACAACCGTAGTTGCTACTAATGAAGTCAGTATTAAACCAGTTTTAAGGAAGTGGTTAATACATTTACTCATAGCTTATTTCAGCGTCATGATTGGTTTACCAGTCATTTCACTTGGCTGCTCTAAGCCGAGTAGGTGAAGCATGGTTGGAGCCACGTCACTCAGTGTTTTACCATCATGTGGTGTCGCATCACGGCCAACATAGATAAATGGCACTGGCTCACTGGTGTGTGCGGTATGTGCTTGGCCCGTTGCTGGGTTAGCCATTTGTTCAGCATTACCATGATCGGCTGTAATAAGCGCTTCACCACCATGTTCTTCAAGTGCTGCAACTACACGACCAATACAATGATCAACTGCTTCACACGCTTTCACAGCAGCCTCAAATACACCTGAGTGGCCTACCATGTCTCCGTTAGGGTAGTTACAGATGATGGCATCGTATTTGCCGCTAGCGATTGCTTCAACAAGTTTATCGGTCAGCATTTCAGAGTTCATTTCTGGTTGCAGATCGTAGGTTGCTACTTGTGGTGATGGAATCAGTTCGCGAGTCTCACCAACAAATTCATCTTCACGACCACCACTAAAGAAAAAGGTCACGTGTGCGTATTTTTCTGTTTCAGAAATACGTAGCTGTGTTTTACCTTGTTTCTCTAACCATTCGCCTAATACATTTGTTAAAGGCTCCGGAGCAAACGCAATCGGCGCTTTAATGTCTGCTGCGTACTCTGTCATCATTACAAAAGCGCTTAACTTAGGTGATTTTTTCTTATCAAAACCACTGAAGTCAGCATCAACAAAGGCACGAGTCATTTCACGTGCTCGGTCTGCTCTGAAGTTAGCAAAGATAACAGTGTCGCCGTCATTGATCTCTGCAGCTGCTTGGCCTTCAGGTACAACCGTTGTTGCAGCCACGAACTCGTCGTTCTCGTCACGTGCATAAGCGGCTTCTAGTGCGGTTACACCGTCAGTGTAGCTGTATTCAGCAATGCCACTCACCATAACATCATAAGCAAGCTCGACACGATTCCAACGGTTATCACGGTCCATTGCATAATAACGACCAACAAGCGTGGCTAAACGGCCACAGCCAAGTTCAGCAAATACAGCTTCGATACGCTCAATTGAGGCTTTTGCACTGCGTGGTGGCGTGTCTCGACCGTCTAAGAAACCATGGAAGTAAACTTCTTTTGCCCCGCGTTTAGCAGCTAGTTCGATTGTTGCAACAATGTGGTCTTCGTGACTATGAACGCCACCTGGGCTTAAAAGGCCCATGATATGCACGGCTTTGCCTGCATTTACAGCTTTATCGATATTATCAACAAGTGCAGGGTTACTATCGAACTCACCATCTTCAATGGCTTTAGTGATGCGAGTGAAATCTTGGTAAACGATTCGGCCAGCACCTAAATTTACGTGACCTACTTCAGAGTTACCCATTTGTCCTGCAGGTAAACCAACATCAAGTCCCGAACCTGAAATTAATGTATGTGGGCGGGTTGCCCAAAGGTTGTCGAGTACTGGGGTATTAGCAGCAAGTATGGCGTTACTTTCTGTGTCTTCACGGTATCCCCAACCGTCTAAGATCATTAATACCAATGGTTTTTTATGCTCTGTCATTATAGCTCCTGAAGATTGGCACTTATATATCACTAGCATACCGTGTTTTATGGTTTTGATCAGCTATCAATATGTCATATTAAAATATTTCACGCCCTAGCATTTTCAATTCAAGCACGTATACTTGCGTGGCAAATTTTAATTAACCCATGGCTATGCGCTGTGGTACCTAAATTTCTTAGTGGAAAACGCATGGATCAATATATTGAATTTATCTCGAATCATCCGGTTTTGAGCATTATCTGGTTGGCATTAGTTGCAATGCTGATCAGCAGTTGGTTTAAAAGTAAATTTTCGGCTATCCGTCAAATCAACCCACAGCAACTTACCTTGCTAATCAACCGTGATGATGGCCAAGTGATTGATATACGTTCACAAAAAGAGTTTAACTCTGGCCGTATTGCAGGCGCAACTCACTTAAATCCGGAAAAAGCAAAGCAATCTGATTTTTCAAGCCTTGAAAAGTTTAAGACGAAACCCATTATACTAGTATGTACCACGGGCATGACAGCCTCAGGTATCGCAACTGCAATGCATAAAGCAGGTTTTGAGCGTGTTTATGTATTAGCGGGCGGTATGGGCGCTTGGCAATCAGCTAGCTTACCAACAACGACCGGTCGTTAATAAGGCTCACTGCCCGATAGAGGAATTATTATGAGTAATGTTGTTCTTTACACAAAAGCATACTGCCCATTCTGCCAACGTGCTTTGGCGTTATTAGACAGTAAAGGTGTAGACTACACGAATATCGATATTGGTGTTCACCCTGAGCGTCGTGATGAAATGATCGACAAAGCAAATGGTGGTTACACAGTTCCGCAAATTTTCATTAATGATGAACATATCGGCGGTTGTGACGACATGATGGCAATTGAAGCGCAAGGCCTTTTAGACGCAAAGCTTAACGCTTAATAAATTTTAAATATAAAAACGAATACAAGTTAGGAATTACAATGAACGAAGAAAATCAAAACGCAGCAGCAGAACAAGCCGGCGCTCAATTCTCAATCCAACGCATCTACACAAAAGATGTTTCATTTGAGACGCCTAACTCACCTGCTATTTTCCAAAAAGAGTGGACTCCTGAAGTTAAGCTTGACTTAGATACTCGTTCTAACAAATTAGAAGAAGGTGTGTTTGAAGTTGTTCTTGCTTTAACAGTAACGGCTTCAATCGGTGAAGAAACTGCATTCCTATGTGAAATCCAACAAGCGGGTATTTTCACAATTGGTGAAGTTGAAGAAGTTCAACTTGCACACATGTTAGGTGCTTTCTGCCCGAACGTACTTTTCCCTTACGCACGTGAAGCAGTATCAAACCTAGTTAACCGTGGTACTTTCCCACAATTAAACTTAGCGCCAGTTAACTTCGACGCACTATTTGCTCAATACATGCAACAACGTGCAGCTCAAGATCAACAGGCAACTGCAGACGCATAAGCTATGAGTACAGCACAATCAGCTGTTACAGTATTAGGGGCGGGGTCATATGGCACCGCCCTTGCTATTTGCTTTGCCAGAAATGGCCACCCAGTTACTTTGTGGGGCCGCAATAGCGATGACGTTGCCACGCTTGCAGCTGAGCGAAAGAATCAACGTTATGTTCCAGATGTTAGCTTTCCTGACACCCTCCAACTAGAAGCTGATTTAGAAACGGCAGTTAAAGCAAGCAAGATCATTTTGGTTGTTGTGCCGAGTCATGCTTTTGCTGGCACGTTGCAAAAAATCAAACCTTGGTTGTCAGAAGGTGCTGAGGTTGCATGGGCTACCAAAGGTTTAGAGCCAAATACAGGGCGTTTATTGCAAGAAGTAGCGGTACAAGAGCTAGGAGATGATGTTCCTCTGGCTGTGCTTTCAGGACCTACGTTTGCAAAAGAAATGGCAATGGGGTTACCAACCGCTATTTCGGTATCGTCGACTTCTAAAGACTTTGCTAAGCAATTAGCTGACCTTTTACACTGTGGCCGCTCATTTAGGGTGTATAACAATGATGACTTTATTGGTATACAGCTTGGTGGCGCAGTTAAAAATGTCATTGCGATTGGCGCAGGTATGTCTGACGGTTTTGGCTTTGGTGCCAACGCACGTACTGCTTTAATCACTCGCGGTTTAGCTGAGCTATGCCGTTTAGGTTGTGCATTAGGTGCCCGTTCAGATACCTTTATGGGTATGGCCGGCCTTGGTGACTTGATCTTAACCTGTACAGATAACCAATCTCGTAACCGTCGCTTTGGCCTTGCTCTTGGCAAGGGTGAAGGCGTAGAAGCTGCGATTGAATCTATTGGTCAGGTTGTTGAAGGCTATAGAAATACCAAAGAAGTGTATTTACTTGCTGAGCGCACAGGTATTGAAATGCCAATAACGGAGCAAATTTACCAAGTACTTTATGAAAATAAAGATGTAAAAGAAGCTGCGATGGCACTACTTGGCCGTGAGCAAAAATCTGAATAATTTAGATTGTGCACTTTTAAATAAAAAACGCGATTTATTAATCGCGTTTTTTATTTAAAGTATATTTCTAATCATTAGCTTGATTGTTGCTTTTTTAATTTTTCGTTAATAAATTCGCTAACTTGCTCAGCTTTTAATGGCTTACAGTAATAATAACCTTGTTGAAAATGACAGCCCATAATATGTAGCATGTAGGCTTGTTCTTCTGTTTCTACTCCTTCGGCGACCACATTAATATCTAAATATTTAGCTAGTCGCACTATGGTGGCAGTGATATTACGATCTTGGTCGTTTTTATCGATGTCTTTTACGAATGACTTGTCAACTTTTAGCGTATCAATAGGAAAGCGTTTTAAGTAACTGAGTGATGAATGACCTGTTCCAAAATCATCTAGTGCAATATGTACACCTAGTGATTTTATACGTTTCATTTGCTGCTCTGCGAACTCGGGGTTGTCCATCATAGCGCTTTCTGTGATCTCGAGTTCTAAGCAATGTGCTGGGACGTCAAATTTAGCCAAATTATCAACGAGTGTTTCTATAAGACTACTTTGTTGAAAGTGTAGGGCTGAAATATTAATAGCTACATTACCAAACGAAATGTTTTGTTTTCGCCACTGTGCCAGTTGATTAAGTAGTTGTTCCATTAGTAATTGGGTAAGCGGAATAATGGCACCATTTTGTTCAGCCAGCGGAATGAACTCATCGGGGTTAATCACACTGCCATCTTCTTGTGGCCAGCGAACTAATGCTTCAAAGCCGTATAACTGATTATGCTGGGCATCAAACTTAGGCTGAAAATAAAGCTCAAACTCATTGTTGTTGATAGCTCTAAATAAAGCGCTTTCTTTGGTTAACTCGGTTGGGTCGAGTGTGTGGCGGTCTTTGTCAAAAAATTGATATGTATTATGGCCCATTTTCTTAGCATGATTCAAAGCACTGGTTGCGCTGCGCATTAAGTATTCACAGTTGTAGGCGTTGTCTGGATAGATAGCAAGGCCGCAACAGGCAGATAGCGAAGTCTCAAAACCATCCAACATAAAAGGGGTTTTGAATTGCTGCAGCACGATGTCTGCGGTCTTTTTGGCGAAGAATACCGTTTTACCTGAATAGAGATAGGGCGGCACAAGAATCGCGAATTCATCTGCGCCGAGTCTTGCAATGGTAAAAGCTGAGTTGAGTGCGCCAGTAAGACGGCAAGCAACTTCTTTTAATAAAACATCTCCAACAGTATGGCCCAAAGAGTCGTTTATTTTTTTGAAGTTATCTAGGTCGATAAATATGATTAGCAAGCTTGGGTATGTGTCGTTACAGGCTTTAATCGCTTTTTCGAGCGACTCTATAAAAATGGCGCGGTTTGATAAACCAGTGACAGTATCTTTGGTTGTAAGCTTGAGCATCGTGCGCTCGTTATTCTTACGGGCTGTTATATCTGAAAATACTCCGACATAGCGAACAGATTTTTTGAAAAAGCGTGAAGTCGTAATTTTAGTAATGGATAAATCAAGGGCGTAGGGTTTGCCATTTTTACGGACATTCCAAATTTCACCAGACCAATAGCCATCATCTATAAGCTCTTGCTTTATAATTGCTTCTAATTGTTGGTCACGGCCATTAGATGTATGTGCTTTAAATCGTTTACCGATGACATCATCCTCGCTAAAACCTGAGATTTCGCTAAATGTTCTATTAACCTCAATGATATTGAACTCATCATCAGTAACCCAGACAGCGTCTTTCGATTTTGAAAGTAACGCATCAACAAAAACCAATCTCTGTTTTTTACGCCGTAGAGCAATACTAATAATTATCACTACTGCAATGAGTAATAACAAGGTAAGTGCTGCGGTGATAACATAACTTGTTAAAGCAATCGGTGGGTTGGAAGTGAAAACTGTTGCAGCACTGGCAAAGTGCTGTAACAGTAAAATGATACAGCACACTAGGGTGAAAATACGCATTACTTTCCATCTAAAGTATTAAATCAGCCCTTTTAGATTAGTATATTAAAAAAGGTCGTGCTAAATAATTAGTGGATAATTTTAAATCACATTTTCAGTGCATTATTGACCGTTCACAAACCCTAATTGACGCCAAGATTCATAAACAAATACAGCCACTGAGTTAGATAAGTTCATGCTACGGCTGTCTTTTTGCATTGGAATGCGTACACGTTGCTCTTTCGGTAATGATTGAATGAGTTCATCAGGTAAGCCACGCGTTTCTGGCCCAAACACTAAACAATCGCCGGGTTGGTATTGCGCTTGATGATGAAATTGGCTGCCCTTTGTTGTGCAAGCATAGACTTTTTTTGGTTGGCACTTTTCAAGGTATGCTTCAAACGAGGCATGGCGCTGTACATGGCTAAACTCATGATAATCAAGGCCAGCTCGCTTTACACGTTTATCATCCCACTCAAAACCAAGTGGTTCAATTAGGTGTAACGCATAACCTGTGTTTGCGCATAAGCGAATGATATTACCCGTGTTTGGTGGAATTTCTGGTTGGTACAACACAATATCAAGCATGTGAATCTCATTTTAAAGGATTTGATCTGCTGCTGAGTATACACGAACTAGAAAGAAAAGATGATATACTCAATACAGTTACTCACTTAAGGTAAGTTGTTGTGCAGCATCGTAGTTACGAGTTTTGGGTTAAAACAGCGAGTCTAGTCACCATTGTTATGGTGAGTTTAATGATTGCTGCAAAAAGCTGGGCATGGCTTGCATCTGGCTCGGCATCAATGTTGGGTTCTTTAACTGATTCGTTAATGGATATCACCGCATCACTGATGAGTTTTTTAGTGCTTGGTTATGCACTGCGTCCTGCTGATGACGATCATCGCTTTGGTCACGGTAAAGCCGAAGCATTAGCAGGGCTTGCACAAGCCGCTTTTATAGCAGGTTCTGGTTGTTTTTTAGCGTTTCATGGCATTGAGCGCTTATTTAATCCTGTAACTTTAAAGCATTCTGATCTTGGTATTTGGGTCAGTATTTTCGCTATTGTTTGTACGCTCGTGGTGGTGTTTGTGCAAACTAAGGTGATCAACCACACTGAATCAATCGCCATTAAAGCAGACTCGATTCATTATAAAGGCGATTTAATCTTAAATTTGGCCGTACTACTGGCAATTGTGTTAGCTAAGTACGGTGTTGCTTATGCCGATCCATTATTTGCTATTGGTGTGGCTGTTTATTTACTTTATAACAGTTGGGACATTGCTCGTGACAGTGCTGATCATTTAATGGATAAAGAGCTGCCAGATGAAGAAAAAGCAGAGATACTCGCCATTGTGAATAGTCATCAAGACGTATTTGGCGCCCATGATATTCGCACCCGCCAAGGTGGTAAAATTAAGTTTATTCAGATGCATTTAGAGCTGGAAGACTCTTTATCATTAATAAGAGCCCATCAAGTTGCAGATGAAGTCGAAGCATTAATTCAAACGCATTTTGATTGTGAAATGGATGTTCTGATGCACCTAGACCCACTTTCTGTGGTTAAGAAAACACGTCAAAGTTCTGCACAAAATTGATAAAAATCGCTGAGTACTGCTTGTCTAATTTCGTCGCGTTCACACAATAACTCGTGGCGAGCACCTGCGTAGCTTTTTATTTGTGCTTGCTTTTGTCTATGAGTAAGTGCAAATTGCGCAGCGTTATCGACTACGGTATCTTGCTCTGCGCTGGCGATAAACAAAGGAATATGGACTTTTTTATCCACTAAAGAGGCAATAAAATCAAACGACGCATTAAGCCAACCATAGGTGACGCCACCTAGTTGTAAATCACCTTCTGCTGCATACAGCTCTCTGAACAGCTTATATCGAATTTCACTACTGGTTAGTTCATTAGCTGCAAAGTCGACGGGTAAATAATCGCTTTGGCCAAATGCGTAACTGCGGCCAAGACCAAGTAAGGATGCAATTTTAGCAGCCAGTTTTGCTACAGGTTTTGGCGTGCCTTTGGTATAGATATCAAACATCGGCGCTGATAAAAAAGCCCCTGCAAATTGATGCTGATAGCGTGTTAGGTAATCATAGGCAATGGCACTGCCCATAGAGTGGCCAAGCAAAACCTGTTTTCCTTGCCAGTGTTGCTGCACCACTTTTTCTATAAATACAGCAAAGTCATTTGCGTAATCAGTAAAACGGTTTACATAGCCTTTATGAGTATTTTTTAGATGACGATAAGAGCGGCCTTGCCCCTGGTGATCAACACTAAAAACCGCAAAACCATTTTGATATAGCTCCCAAAGCAACTCTTTGTACTTAACTAGAGACTCTATACGGCCAGTACTTATGACGATGGCCGTTTTTGCTTGCTGAGGAATAGCATAGCCGTAATAAAGCTTGCCATGAGCGGTGCTCAGAAAGTCTTGCTTTAATTGCTCAGAAAAAAACTGGTTAATATTAGGTAGGTTACTAACAAGACTTGCTTCGCTACTGTAAAACATTTACTCACTCTTAAATGGGAGACGGATGTTTACGCACAGTCCGCCATGTTCTTGGTTTTCAAGTGTTAGTGTACCATCATGTGCTGAGATAGCATTCTTTGCAATTGCAAGACCTAAGCCTGTGCCCCCAGTGTTTCTATCGCGAGCATGCTCCTGACGGAAGAAAGGTTCACATAGCCTTGCTAGGTTTGCTTCATCAACCCCTTTACCGTCATCACAAACAGTGATGTAGATAGCATCTGATTCAACTAAACCTATTGAGATTGAATGTTCTGCGTATTTAATGGCATTGCGTAGTACATTTTCAAGTGCGCTGGCTATTAAGGTTTCATCGCATTTTAAATCGGCAGTTAGTGTACCATTGACAATAAGCTCTTTATTGTTTTGCTTGGCTTCAAATTGAGCATCGTTGAGAACATGATCAACAATCACTTGTAAAGACTGCGTACTCAACGCTAGGGTTTGGCTTTTGGCTTCTAAGCGTGAAACTTGAAGTACATCGGCAATCATTTTATCAAGCTGATTGGCCTCTTTTTCAATGCGTTCTAAATAAGTTTGTTGGGCGTCATCAGCTTGCATTTGTGCAAGCCCTGTGGCCATTTTTAAGCGCGTTAATGGTGAGCGTAGTTCATGGGAAATATCTGCTAGTAATCTTTTTTGCGCGCTAATAAGCTGCTCAAGTTGTACTGCCATGGTATTAAAGTCACGACCAAGTATACCTAACTCATCTTGACGAGTAGGGGATACATCGGCACGAGCTGTTAAATCGCCATGAGCCAGTTTTTTTGCGGTTTCTTTTAAACTATTAATGGGAGCTATTAAGTTACGGCTAAAGAAGAAACTCAGCATCAAGGATGCAACTAAAGCTATCAATAGCTTGAGCCAGGTTGGCATTAGCCAAAGGCTGACAAAAAACGGTTTTTTACGTTTTTCATCGATTTCATAAAGATAAAATTTACCTTCGGGTACATTTAAAGCTACCGGTCCATAAGCTTGGTATTCATCGGTAAAAATAATTTGCGGGCGCATATATTTGGTAAAGTTCAGCAGGCTTAAATCAATCTCTTTGGATACAGGTTCGCTAAGCATTTCAACACCATGCACCTCACCATTTAAGTACAATAACTTATGCTTAGATAAGCGCGGATGAGATAAAACCTCTTGAGTTGGTTTGCCGTGCTTAGCAACAATACGTTCAATACTTTTAGCAGTGTACTCTAGGTTCTTAAGCATGGGTCCACGCAGCTCATCGTTGCCGACATTGCTCGTTAATTGGCTTAAAAAAACCAATATTGTGATAGTCGCTATGACGGTAACCCAAAACCAGGCAAAGATTTTTAAAAACAAATAATGGCGAGGATGCTTTAGCCAGCTTGGAGTTTGCATATTATTCGCCTTGTATTAATACATAACCACTGCCACGCATGGTTTTGATTCGTTCATTACTAACGTGTTCTGCAATCTTTTTACGGATGTTGCTGACATGCATATCGATTGAACGGTCAAAAGGGGCAAGGCGTCTACCAAGGACTTGCTCACTTATTTGTTCTTTGCTGATCACTTCACCGGCCTGTTGTACTAGCATGGCAAGGATCTCATACTCAGTGCCGGTTAGACTAAGTACATTGTCTTTAACAGAAGCTTCTCGCGTTGCAAAATTAACATTGATGCTGTTAACACTCAATGAGCTGGCCTGTTGGCTCGATAAGCTATTGATATGTTCGATGCGACGGGTAATTGCTTTAACGCGAGCTAGCAGTTCTCTGTGGTTAAATGGCTTAGGAATATAATCATCTGCGCCTAGCTCTAAACCAAAGATACGATCAAAATCTTCACCTTTAGCGGTTAGCATGATCACTGGAGTAAGCTTATGTTGTCTTAACTGCTTTAACACTTCAAAGCCATCCATAGATGGCAGCATCACATCAAGCAATATTAGCTCATAGTTATGCTTTATAGCTTGTTTTAGGCCTTCAGCGCCATCATGAACACACTCTACTGTAAAACCTTGTGCTGATAAGTACTCGCTGAGTAATTCGCACAATCCTGTATCGTCGTCGATCATTAATAGTTTCATTCTGACACCTAGCTATTTATTTCTTTAAGGTTATTTTACTCAGTAAATTGTGTAAAAGTGAATCTTTACACAACCTTTACACTGGTTTGCGTTCCTTTGCATTGAATTAGTTATAGTTAACCCATCAGTCGGAAACGACAACAGAGCACAACCCAACAAAAGGTAATGATTATGACTATTTCAAATAAGCTTTCTAAATTCGTACTTGTTTGTGGTTTAGCAGCAGCGAGTGTCGGTGCTACTTCAGCAATGGCGAAAGGTGACTTTAACCGTGGGATGAATCCACAAGCACGTTTTTTACTTTCTGAGCGTGGTATTGATAAATTACAACTTACAGAAGATCAGCAAACGCAACTTAAAGCGATTTTTGCCGATCAGAAAACACAATTTGCAGCACTGCGTGGTGATAAATATGCAATGAAACCCGCTCGTACTGCACACAAAGAGAAAATGGATGCATTATTAGCAGCTAAAACATTTGATGAAAATGCCGCATTAGAACTAATTAATGCGCGTCAAGAAAAAGGCCAGCAGTTTGCAATGCTAAAAATGAAATCTGATCATGCCATTTGGCAGGTTTTAAATGCTGAACAGCGCGAAAGCTATCAAGAGATTAAAAAGCACCTGCGTAAAAAAGGTCACAAAAAGGGTCACCATGGTCCACGCGGAGAGCGCAAAGGTGAGCGTTCTGAAGGTTAATACCAAATTACTATTAATATAAAAATGCGGCAAATGCCGCATTTTTTGTATTTGACGCTTTATTCTTTAAAGAATGAATCATCGTTTTTAGCTAGCATCGCTTAGATATCTTCAATCATATCTTGACTCAAATCATTAGCATTGCTAATTGGGCTAGAAATTTTATTGTTCTCAAACGACCACTCACCTAAATCTATTAGCTGGCAGCGTTTTGAACAAAATGGACGATGTGGGCTTTGTTCTGACCATTCTACTTTGGCTTTGCATGTTGGGCAGTCTACAACTGTTGGCATGATATCACTCTTAATTAAGCTCTTTCGTCAGATCTTACTGAACAGTTAGTTGAGAATCCAGTAACGAATTTGTTTAGAAACTCGTTACTCGGTTTATTTCAGCCAGAGAGGTAACACCATCGGCGGCTTTTTTTAGGCCTGATAAACGTAGATCATTAAAGCCTGAGCGAAGAGATACTTCAGCGATTTCGAGTGAGTTACCACCACGCATAATAATTTGCGCTATTTCAGGAGTAATTTGCATTACCTCGTAAATACCAACTCGACCTTTATACCCTTCAGTACAGCTATCACAGCCTTTTGGTGCGAATAGCTGAACTTCATTGAGTTTGTCTTTATCAAAACCTTGGCGAATCAATTCTTCATCAGGCAGTGTTTCTGGTGTTTTACACTTAGGACAAAGTCGTCTTGCTAGACGCTGCGCAATAATAAGACTGATTGAACTTGCGACGTTATAAGCAGGAACACCCATATTTAAAAGACGAGTAAGGGTTTCTGGTGCTGAGTTGGTATGCAGAGTCGATAATACTAAGTGACCTGTTTGCGCCGCTTTTATTGCAATTTCAGCGGTTTCAAGGTCACGGATCTCACCAACCATGACGACATCGGGATCTTGTCGTAAGAAAGCCTTTAATGCATTGGCAAAGGTCATGTCTGCCTTTGGATTAATTTGTACTTGGTTAATCCCTTCAAGGTTGATCTCTACTGGATCCTCGGCAGTACTGATATTACGCTCTGGCTGGTTAAGAATATTCAAACCAGTATAAAGTGATACGGTTTTACCAGAACCTGTTGGACCGGTTACTAAGATCATGCCCTGGGGCTGTTCAAGTGCATCCATGTAGAGTTTTTTCTGCTCTGGTTCATAACCAAGTACATCGATACCTAGCATAGCGCTTGATGAGTCGAGAATACGCATTACGATTTTCTCGCCCCAAAGAGTTGGTAATGTACTTACACGGAAGTCGATACTTTTACGCTCAGTGATTTTAAGCTTAATACGACCATCTTGAGGTTTACGCTTTTCTGCAATATCAAGTCGAGACATAACCTTAATACGCGCCGACAAACGGCTCGCTAAGCTATTGGGTGGACTTGCCATTTCATGCAAAATACCATCGATACGAAAACGTACACGGTAACGGTGTTCATAAGGTTCAAAGTGTAGATCCGATGCACCTTTTTTTATCGCATCCATCAAAATTTTATTGATGTAGACAATAATAGGCGCATCGTCTTTGTCTTCATCTTTGCTGGTTAAGTCTTTAGGAGCTTCGGTTTCAAGATCGCCAAGTTCTTTAAACTCATCTTCACTTAAGTGTAAACCGCCTGCAGCATCAAGTAATTGTTCTATTTTATTTTCGAGCTGAACGTAATCAACAACAACTACTTCACATGAAAGACCAGTACTAAATTCAAAGTTTTCAAAGGCTCCGTAATCGGTTGGATCAGAGGCGGCAATGTAGAGTTTACGGCCTTTTTTTACTAAAGGCAGAATGTGGTGTTCACGAATGAGTTTGTCTTTAACAAGTTCTTCAGAAATGTGTGATACATCAAAATCTTTGATGTCAAAATAAGGGACTCTGAAAAGATCTGTGCATTGCTCTGCTAGCTCATGGCCAGCCATACCACATGTTTTAGAAATTAGCTCCGCAGTAGAGCTGTATTCGCGCTGCTTTGATTTTACGGTCTCTGCATCAATGCGACCTAGAGTGATAAATTTTCGAAGTAGCGGTGAGTTAATATTCATTGCGCACCTAGTTTGATCCTTTATTTGCCACAATCTAACAGAAAAAGTAAAACGGTTACATCAGTCTTGTCTGATTTTGGAAAAATTGCAAAATAAATTAACCATAAACTCAAATGTTTAGCTAGTTAATTGGTACTTTGGTATTGTTTTTCTGTGGCTGCTTTTTTACAAAAATAAGTATTTAAATCAATAATATCGTTAAATTAAAGTCAGGTATTTCTCATGCAACTTTTGTACATCAATTTTTACCTCAGAAAGAAGGCGGTTATTATCTAATGTATCTGTCGCTTTTTGTTGCTTATCTGCTCTTGGCATTTGTGAAGCGATGATTTGCTTAGCTAATTCAACAGAGATATTGTCTCGAGCTGTGGTTCTCGTTATTTGCACTTCAACAGGAACATCTATCAATAGAGTATGATCACAGAATTGATCTAGGCCATTTTCAAAAAGTAGAGGCGCAACTAATATTACATATTGGCTGGTGGCTTGCTGTAATTGAGCGAGCATTGACTCTCTAATAAGCGGATGCAATAAATTATTTAGCCATTGCTTTTGTGATTCATCAGCAAAGATAATTGCTCTTAGTTTTGCACGATCAAGGCTGCCATCAGTAGTGAGTATCTCATCACCAAAGTGTTCAGTAATTTTTTCAAGTCCCGTTGAACCTGGCTCAACGACCTCTCTAGCCACGATATCAGCATCAACCACTTGAATGCCAAGCTCTTCAAACATGGCGCTTATTGCACTTTTCCCTGAACCAATACCGCCAGTTAGCCCTAAAACCCAGTTTGCCATAATCAGTAGCCCAAATAATTAAAGTAGTAAGCTTGAATTTGCTCACCCCAAAGCAAGGTTAGCCAACCGGCAATGGCAAGGTAGGGTCCAAATGGAATTGGCGTAGTTTTATCTTTACCTTGAATAATGATTTGCGCAATGCCGATGATGGCACCAACGACACTTGATAACAGCACTATGGTTAAAATATCTTGCCAACCTAATAGCGCACCAAACACAGCTAATAGTTTAAAGTCGCCATATCCCATACCCTCTTTACCTGTGGCTAACTTGAATAGCCAGTAGACACTCCACAAGCTTAAGTAGCCAATTGCAGCGCCAATAATAGCGTCGCTTGGAGCAATGGTAATATCCATAGTGGCTGCAATCAGTGCCAACCATACTAAAGGAAGGGTTAGTTGGTCGGGTAGTAACATGTGATCTATATCGATAAAGGTCAAAGCTACTAAAATCCAAGTAATAAATATATAAAGTAGAGCAAGCTTAGTTGGGCCAAAAATTACAGCGACAATTATGCTTAAAACTGCTGTGAGCATTTCCACAATAGGGTAGCGTACAGATATTGGTGATTGGCAATTTGCGCAGCGACCTTTTAATAATAGCCAACTTAGCACAGGGATATTTTGCCAAGCTTTAATCGGAGCCTTGCATTTTGGGCAGGTTGAATTAGGTTTTACTAAATTAAAGGGAGCTTGTTCTGCTTGCTGTTTTGAATTGAGCTCATCGGCCAATACAATACGGCATTCAGTTTGCCATTCTCTTTTCATCATCAGTGGCAAACGATAAATCACCACATTTAAAAAGCTACCAATACATAGGCTTACTAAGCCCACAGTTAAAAAATAAAACCACTGCTGACTTTGCATCGCAGTGGTTATATCAAGAAAAAAGTTTTCCATTAAAATACCTAACATCTGACCATTTAGAGGCCGAATTTATTTCGCTGTGTTGAACTGTTTTTATTATTTATTTTATGTAGCAAGTTATCAACTAGCGTTTTGAGTTTTGCTTACAGCCATGTGTTAAATCACCGACCCTAACTGGAATATAGGCAAGTACATAGCAACAATTAAACCACCAACCAGCACACCTAATACAGCCATAATGAGTGGTTCAAGTAAGCTTGATAAACCGTCAACGGCATCATCAACCTCTTGCTCATAAATAGTTGCGACTTTAGCAAGCATGCCATCAAGTGAGCCAGACTCTTCACCAATGGCTACCATTTGGATCACCATATCGGGGAATATTTTAGAGTTACGCATTGCCCAGTTCATTAAATTACCTGAGCTCACTTCTGCTTTAATTTCTAAAATTGCATAGCGATAAACCGCATTACCAGAAGCACCCGCAGCAGAGTCAAGTGCATCAACCAGAGGTACACCAGCAGCAAACGTAGTTGATAAAGTACGAGCGTAACGCGCAACCGCCGCTTTATTCAAAATCATACCAATAACGGGGAGTTTTAATATGGCTCTATCGTTAGCATCTCGGAGTTTTTTACTTTTTAATAGAGCTTCTTTATAAGCAAAACCTGCGGCGATAATTGCAATTAGAATTATCCACCAATATTCCTGCATGAACTCTGAAATACCAATCACCATTAACGTAAAGCCCGGCAACTCAGCTCCAAAGCCATTAAAGATATCTTGGAATTGTGGCACTACAAATATAAGTAGAATAGAAGTTACAATGACTGCGACCACCAAAACCGCAATAGGATAAAACATGGCCTTTTTAATTTTCGATTTTAATGCTTCGGCCTTTTCTTTATAAAGCGCAACACGGTCAAAAATTTTATCAAGGGCACCCGACTGTTCACCTGAGGCCACTAAGTCGCAATATAAATCATCAAAATAGCGCGGATGTTTACGGAGCGCTTGAGAAAGTGGCACACCGGCTTTGACTTCATCACCTATGCCTTCCATTAATTTAGTAATACTTTTATTTTTTGTACCGCTCCCGATCATCTCAATAGTTTGGATTAGGGGAACACCAGCCATCAGCATAGTGGCAATCTGTCGTGTAATTAAGGCAATATCTTTTGGCGTAATTTTTTGAACAGATTTAATGCCAAATAACGGTTTTGCTTTGCGTTTTACTTTAGAAGGAGTGATACCTTGCTTTCTGAGTTGTGCTTTGACTAAGGCTATGCTTTGACCTGACAGCTCACCTTCAAGCTTTTTACCTCGTGAGTTAACACCTATCCACTGAAAGGTGTCTAAGCTTTGATTGTTATGTTGTTTAGTCATTAGAAATCCTAAAAAGAAAAATTGCAATACTCTATGGTAAACTGGCCATGCGCCCAATAATTTGGTCCTAGAAAGCTATTGTCTTTACATTTATAGGTTATAAAAGCAGAAGCTAAATATATTAGCAGAATTAATGTAAGTATAATCTTCAAAAAATACCCACCGATAAAAATTTCACTTCTAGAACCTGCATTTTCCGAGTTACTAATCAGTACACCAAAAAATATTAACACAAATGTTTGTGGGATTGGCATAACAATCACGCCTGAAAAAAAAGAAAGTATGAGCATGCTTATAAGTGCAAGTAGGCAAGTTTGGTGTTCTTCCGAAACTTCACCATCTCTATTATTTTTTATACTTTTGTAGATTACTCTTAACACAAATCCCACAATGACAAATGCAGGAATGACACCAAGTTCATATACCAATTGAAGAATGCTATTGTGAGGGTGTCGAACACCAAAGTTATAATTTATATAGCTACCAATGCCATTACCTAAAAAAAATTCATTTATACTCAAGCTCCTTATTAAATCTAACCAAATCTCGATACGAGAAGAGCTTGATGCTCTAAATGTATAGCCTATTGTTTGATCTGATTCAATAAAAAAGCTATATAAGCAAAATAGTATTAGGGCTGATAGCGTGGCTTTTAATATGGTTTTACCTTTTTCTTGGTTAATAGCTCTTAAGTTAACGCCTAATAAAGTTATTATCATGCAAGATACAATGGCGCCCCGTGCACCCGTTATAAGTAGGAGTGTGATATTTAAAAATAGAATAAAAAAAACTATTCTCGAGATTTTATTGTTGTTTAAAAAGTATATTAGTACAGGAAAAGATAGGGTCTGGAATTGGTTAAAAAATCTAATATTATTAAATCCATATATAATATCATCGGCTTTAACTGTATTTTCAAAAAATGCGTATATGGATAAATTTAGGATAGAGCATGAAATTAATGCTAAGTTTAAAAGAAATATACTTAAGAAGGTTGTTTTTAATTCTTTTTTTATCTTAGCTCCTAAAGCTATGAAGCTAAATAGAAAAATGTAATGCAATAAATATAAAATAGTTTCAATATTAAAGTTATTGATTGATAGAATGGCACAAGTCAAAAGAAATATTATAAAATAAACTTTATATATAGAAAGTTTTAAAGGGATAAAGATAAAGGTTGTAGTTATGATGAATAAAAAAAATATTTGAATAATTCGTTTTGAGTCGTATAAATTTGGAGAATATACGGAAAATAAAAATATACTTATTGTGAATAATGCGGGGGTTAAACTTAACAGCTTAATGAGGTTTTTAGGGGCTTCGTTAAAGCCCCTAGATTTAAAACTAGCTACCACGGCAGTTAGAAGGTAGGTATTTAGCATCTACAGTACCAGCGTTACATGTCCATTTGATAGAGCCTGTGCCCGCAACACTTGGTGTAAATACAACCGTTTTTCCACTTTCAACTTTATCGTTGTAAGTTACAGTGATTACTCCGTCATCAACTTCTACACTAGTAACAGCGTTACCTGTGATTGTGGTAGAAACAGGCATCCCTGCTGCAGTATTGTCTGCAGGCCAATCCGCTTCAGAAACATAATATTCAGTTACAGCTGCTTTTGCCGAAGCGCCAAGTGTAATACCTTCACTAACGTGTGCGCGTTTTGTATAATCTTGATAAGCAGGAAGTGCTACTGCAGCAAGAATACCGATGATTGCAACTACAATCATTAATTCAATTAGGGTGAAACCCTGTTGGTTTTGTTGTGTCATTTGTTCCTCTCCTAAAGGATATGATGATTTTGTAAGTTTAGCTGTAACTTCAGCGTTGTAAACCAAGGCTCAATTTACAGGATAAATCTTACAGTTTTAATTAAAACTTCTTTAATAAAGCTTGATTGATAACATAAAACTCTTAGAACTTCCCATGTTCTGAAAACATTAATTAACTTTAGCATTATTCAATGATTTTGAAAGCTATTTTCCTGTTAGCTAGAGGTTTTTTCAGAACTTTCCTACTTTAGTTTGAGACAGGTCAAGCTAATTCAATTATTGCACTGTTTGATATGGCATCCTTGCTAATACTTTGATGAGTGAAACTAAAATGTGTGTAAGAGCCTAGGGTGCAGACATACTAAAGAGTGATATTTTGCCGTATAAATGTTTGTTTTTTGTTACTATTACAAGCTTTGTACGTATTTAATGCTTTTTTTATTTCGTTGTCAACGGATTAGGTAAGCATTAAATACGTGGCTAGCTATTTTTAAGCACTAAAACGCATTGAAAGGTCGATTGATTGTAAATTTTTTGTAAGTGCGCCACTTGAAATAAAGTCAACGCCAGCCTGCGAATAGGTTTTTAAGGTTTCGAGTGTCATGTTGCCAGATACTTCGAGCTTTGCTCGCTTGTCTGTCAGCACGACTGCTTGTTGAATTTGTTCGACTGTAAAGTTATCAAGCATGATGATATCAGCACCTGCTGTGATTGCTTGCTCAAGCTCATCAAGTGACTCCACCTCAACCTCAACTGGTTTTGTAGGGTGATTGATTTTTGCTTGAGCTACTGCTTTATCAATACCGCCACAGGCAGCGATGTGGTTTTCTTTAATTAAGAACGCATCAAACAAACCGATGCGATGATTCGCGCCGCCGCCACATTTTACAGCGTATTTTTGTAGCGCACGTAAACCTGGAATTGTTTTACGTGTGTCGAGTAACTGCGTAGTCGTGCCCTCAAGCTCTTTTACGTAATGAGCAGTTGTTGTTGCTGTACCTGAGAGTGTTTGTACAAAGTTAAGGGCTGTGCGCTCTGCAGTTAAAATTGCGCGAGCTGAGCCTGATGCTGTAAAAAGTGTGCTATTTGCAGCTACTTTGTCGCCGTCATTTACAAGTACTTCAACGTTTACTGTAGGGTCGACTTGCTTAAATACTTCTAAAATAATGTCTTTACCACAAAATACGCAGTCTTCACGGGTAATTACCTTGGCATTGGCTCGCTCGTTTTCTGGAATTAGTTGCGCGGTAATATCACCGTCATTTGCGCTTTGGTAATTTAAATCTTCATCAAGGGCAAGTTTTACCAGTTGGCTAATTAATGTGTGTGGGACTGACATGTCGAAAGCTCATTGTTTATTAATAAATTGGCGAAATTTTACTATGTTTAACCCCTCAATAGAAGACAAAGATTGGCTACAGTAAAGTATCCCCACTGTTACTTTAAGTGATTGAATCAAAGCAACTAGACCCTGAGATTTTAACCCTTTACACTATTTAACTTTATTGTCATCGTTAGTTTTTAATATGCATATAAATGAATTGGGTCAATTAAACGATGTGTTACAAAGGCCCTGTACACATTACGATGAACGCCCAGAAGGCGAGGTATCATTACTTGTTATTCATAATATTTCATTGCCAGCAGGGCAGTTTGCAACGCCTTTTGTTGATGATTTGTTCATGGGAACAATTGATTGTACGGCGCATGAAAGCTTTGCTGATTTAAAAGGCTTAAGAGTGTCAGCACATTGCTTTATTCGTCGTAACGGTGAAGTTATTCAGTACGTGCCTTTTGAGAAACGAGCTTGGCACGCCGGTATCTCAACGTTTGAAGGTAGAGAGCGCTGTAATGATTTTAGCGTGGGCATTGAGCTTGAAGGTACAGACACCAAAGCGTATACCCAAGCCCAATATAATGCATTACACTTAGTGACTAAGGCGTTGATGGCAAAGTACCCTGAGATAAACCGTTCGCGCATTGTTGGCCATTGTGATATTGCACCGGGCAGAAAAACTGACCCAGGTGCGAGTTTTGATTGGCAATACTATTTTGATTTAGTGTTTTAGTTAAAGGATATAGGTAAAGGCATGATCTTAATTTCAATAATTATTGCTTTGGTGATTGAGCGTTTAGGAGCTCGAGCAGATTATTGGCAAATCGGTTTTTATGCCAATAGATATCTTAAACACTCGCAAAAACAACTCTCAGAAAAAGGCTTATTTAATTCGCCAATTGGCTTTTTGATTTGGTTAATGTTGCCTGTCGTTGCCGCAGGTTTAGTCTATCAACTCTCTGATTTTATTATTTGGCAGCTGGCAGTGAATATTACTGCGCTGCTGGTATGTTTTGGCTGTGCTAAACAACGTGCTTTATATAAATCTTACTTAAATGCCTTAACCCGCAACGATCAAGAGGCGGCGACCTTATATGCATTACAAATGGGGCAAAAGAAAACAGAAGATGAGCCTCAAGGTGAGACTTTTGGTCAGACTTTAGCTTGGCTTAACTTTCGCTTTTATTGCGCAGTCATTTTTTGGTTTGTGGTTTTAGGTGTGCCTGGCGCGGTTCTTTATGCGCTAGTTCGAACTTTTGCTGATAAAGTCAGAGACGACTATAAAGTGGCGTACGCTAAGCGTTTTAAACTGATCCATAGCTTACTGTTTTGGCTTGATTGGTTACCTGCACGAGTTGCAAGCTTTGGTTATTTAGTGATTGGTAACTTTAATAAAGGCACCAGTTGTTGGCTCAAGTATGTGCTCGACTTTTCAGTGAGTAACCGTAAAGTTGTTACGCAAACCGCACTTGCCGCTGAGCAAATAGAGCAACAACATTTTGGTTGTACTTATGAAGCTACTTGCATGATGAAGCTTGTAAAACGAAATGTATTGTTCTTTTTAGTGATCATCGCAGCGCTTACCTTATTTGGTGGTTTGGCGTAGTGTGTAAAGTTAGCGAGTTGAAAGAGTAAAGCTTGTTGTATAACTTTATTCATTAATTGCTCTACTAATGCACTTCGATTGAGTTCTGATTTTTTCAGCATTGAAGTGCATCCTACTTCGAATATTTTTCAGTACTCAATTCAACGACGCGGGGTAACCCCGCTGCTACAAAGCTACTCAATTCAACTAACACCGAAAACCTGACCTCTAAAAGCTTTTGCCGCTCAATCTGGTCTGACCATTTATTTTTTATTGTTTTTTCCTTCAGAAAAAGCCACTTTAATCCATACTGTTTAATCTTTAGACGAATTACGTTAGGGTGTAACTAGGCGCTGAACGTAGTGAAATTGACAGAAATACGGGTTTTTGATAACGTATGCGACAAATTTGGTATGACCAATTTACCTTGTTGGTCAAAGCACAAGGCTAAATACCCGATATTTATGGGGTTAGCGCATAACAATGCGGACGTTAATAAATGTCTTTAAAGATTAAAGCAGCAAAATTATCTGATGTAATTTTACAACAACTTGAGAATATGATTCTTGAGGGGTCGTTGGCACCAGGCGAAAAGCTGCCTCCTGAACGTGAATTAGCGAAACAATTTGAAGTATCGCGACCTTCACTGCGTGAGGCGATTCAAAAGCTAGAGGCCAAGGGGTTAGTAACGCGTCGCCAAGGTGGCGGAACGTTCGTAAAAAATCAGCTTGAAGAGGGGCTCACTGATCCGCTTTTTGATTTGATTAGTAAGCATCCAGAGTCACAATTTGATTTACTTGAATTTCGTCATGCCCTTGAAGGAATTGCGGCATATTATGCAGCTATGCGCGGCACAACGAATGATTTCAAAAAAGTAAAACAAAGCTTTGACAACATTGCGCTCGTTAATGACGACATTGTGCAAAAAGCAAAAGCAATTAATGCATTCCATTTTAGTGTGGCAGAAGCGTCTCATAACGTTGTACTGCTACATTTAGTACGTGGTATGCAGGCCTTGCTAGAGCAAAATGTATTACAGAATTTAACTGTACTGTTAAAAAAACCACAGATCAGCCAGCAGCTCGCAGAACATAGACGACTGTTGATGGATGCGGTTATTGAAGGAAACCCAGAGCAAGCACGCCTTGCTAGTAATGCTCACTTAGCCTTTATCGAAGAAGCCTTACTTGAGGCTGGCAAAGAGCATTCGCGGATTGAACGTAGTTTAAGACGCACCAAACAACATTAAGCAAGTGATTAGCTAAGTTTAGTTAACTACTTAATTTTAAGATTTATTAAAATAATTAGTATTTTAAACATAAGGAAACCTCCATATGTCTGAAGTCAATAAAATTGACGTAGACGCGCTAGAAACACAAGAGTGGTTACAAGCCCTTGAGTCTGTTGTGCGTGAAGAAGGTGTTGAACGTGCTCAATTCTTACTTGAGCAAGTGTTAGAGCAAGCCCGTTTAGACGGTGTTGATATGCCTACTGGCACAACCACTAACTACGTTAATACCATTCCGGTAGATCAAGAACCTGCTTACCCAGGTGACGTAAACATTGAACGTCGTATTCGTTCAATCATTCGTTGGAATGCGATCATGATCGTATTACGCGCGTCGAAAAAAGATCTAGACTTAGGCGGCCATATGGCGTCTTACCAGTCTTCAGCTGCATTCTATGAAGTATGTTTTAACCACTTCTTCAAAGCACCAAACGATGTTGATGGCGGTGATTTAGTTTATTACCAAGGTCACATTTCTCCAGGTATCTATGCCCGTGCATTTGTTGAAGGTCGGTTAACTGCTGAGCAGCTTGATAACTTCCGTCAAGAAGTTGATGGTAAAGGTCTTCCTTCATACCCACACCCTAAGTTAATGCCTGAATTTTGGCAGTTCCCTACGGTATCTATGGGTCTTGGTCCAATTGCTTCAATCTACCAAGCTCGTTTCTTAAAATACCTAGACGGTCGTGGCTTAAAAGACACTAAAAACCAACGTGTATACGCTTTCTTAGGTGACGGTGAGATGGATGAGCCAGAATCACGTGGTGCAATCTCATTCGCTGCGCGTGAGAAGCTAGATAACCTATGTTATCTAATCAACTGTAACCTACAGCGTTTAGATGGCCCAGTAATGGGTAACGGTAAGATCATTCAAGAGCTTGAAGGCCTATTCAAAGGTGCAGGCTGGAACGTGATTAAAGTTGTATGGGGTAGTGGTTGGGATATCCTACTTGCTAAAGATACATCAGGTAAATTACTGCAGTTAATGAACGAAACTATTGACGGTGATTACCAAACATATAAAGCAAAAGACGGTGCATATGTTCGTGAGCACTTCTTCGGTCGTTACCCAGAAACAGCAGCACTTGTTGCTGATATGACTGATGAAGAAATCTTCGCACTTAAGCGTGGTGGTCATGAGCCTTCAAAACTTTACGCTGCATTCAAAAAAGCGGAAGAAACCAAAGATCGTCCGACTGTGATCCTAGCTAAAACTGTAAAAGGTTACGGCATGGGTGAAGCGGCTGAAGGTAAAAACATCGCGCACCAAGTTAAGAAAATGGACATGACCCACGTTGAGCACCTACGTTCACGTTTAGGTCTACAAGATTTAGTTTCTGATGAAGAAATTAAAGACTTGCCATATCTTACTCTTGAAGAGGGTTCTGAAGAGTACAAGTATCTTCACGCACGTCGTGAAGCGCTACAAGGTTACACACCTAAGCGTATTCCTAAGTTTTCTGAAAGCTTAACATTGCCAGAAGTTGACGCGTTCAAGCCACTACTTGAAGAGCAAAAACGTGACATCTCTACAACAATGGGCTTTGTACGTGCACTTAATGTGTTACTAAAAGACAAAGGCATTGGTAAAAACATCGTTCCTATCATCGCTGATGAAGCGCGTACATTCGGTATGGAAGGTTTATTCCGTCAAATCGGTATTTATAACCCGCATGGCCAAAACTACACTCCGCAAGACCGCGACATCGTTTCTTACTATAAAGAAGCAACATCAGGTCAGGTACTACAAGAAGGTATCAACGAGTTAGGTGCAATGTCATCATGGGTTGCTGCTGCAACATCATACAGCACTAACGATTTACCAATGATCCCATTCTACATCTACTACTCAATGTTTGGTTTCCAACGTGTAGGTGATATGGCGTGGATGGCCGGTGACCAACAAGCACGTGGTTTCTTACTAGGTGCTACGGCAGGTCGTACTACACTAAACGGTGAAGGTTTACAGCACGAAGATGGTCACAGCCACATTCTTGCTAACACGGTTCCTAACTGTATTTCTTATGATCCGACATTCGCATACGAAGTAGCGGTAATCATGCAAGACGGTATCCGTCGCATGTACGGTGAAGATCAAGAAAACGTGTTCTATTACCTAACGCTAATGAACGAAAACTACCATCAACCGGCAATGCCAGAAGGCGCTGAAGAAGGTATTCGTAAAGGTATCTATAAACTTGAAACTGTGGCTGGCGATAAAGCGAAAGTACAGTTACTAGGTTCAGGTACTATCATGATTGAAGTGCGTAAAGCGGCACAAATCCTGAGCGAAGAGTATGGTATCGGTTCAGATGTATTCTCTGTAACATCATTCAACGAGTTAACTCGTGACGGTCAAGACGCTGAGCGTTTTAACATGCTTAACCCAGAAGCAGAGCAAAAGACTGCTTATATCACGAACGCATTAACTGATGCCGTGACTGTTGCAGCAACAGACTACATGAAGAACTACGCAGAACAAGTTCGTTCATTCGTACCAAGCAGCAACTACAAAGTGTTAGGTACTGATGGTTACGGTCGTTCTGATAGCCGTGAAAACTTACGCCGTCACTTTGAAGTGAATGCTGGTTATGTTGTGGTTGCAACACTATCTGAGCTTGCTAAACGTGGTGAAGTTGAGAAGTCAGTGGTTGTTGAAGCAATCAAGAAATTCGACATCGACACAAACAAAGTTAACCCGCTATACGCATAAGAGGTTCCAATGAGTATTGAAATTAATGTACCAGATATCGGTGGCGATGAAGTTGAAGTAACCGAAATCCTTGTTAGCGTTGGTGATAAGGTTGAGGTTGACCAATCGTTATTAACGGTTGAAGGCGACAAAGCATCAATGGAAGTACCTGCTGCACAAGCAGGTACGGTTAAAGAAATTAAAGTAGCTGAAGGTGATACGGTAACGACCGGTTCACTTATCATGATCTTCGAAGGTGAAGAACAAGCTGCGGCTCCTGCTGAGGTTAAAGAAGAAGCGCCAGCTCCAGCAGCTGCGCCTGCAGCTTCTGCTGTGCAGGAAGTAACTGTGCCAGATATCGGCGATGATGAAGTTGAAGTAACTGAAATCATGGTTGCGGTAGGTGACACGGTTGAAGAAGAGCAATCTTTATTAAGCGTTGAAGGCGATAAAGCATCAATGGAAGTGCCTGCTCCAATCGCGGGTACGGTTAAAGAGATCAAAATCGCGACTGGCGATAAAGTGAAAACGGGCTCTCTAATCTTCGTTTTTGAAACAGCTTCAAGCGGTTCAGAAGCGCCAGCTGCAGAATCAGCACCAGCTGAAGCAGCGCCGGCAGCAGCGGCATCAAGCACTAAAGAAGTAAACGTGCCTGATATCGGTGGTGACGAAGTTGAAGTAACCGAAGTGATGGTTGCTGTTGGCGATAAGGTTGAAGAAGATCAATCAATCTTAAACGTTGAAGGCGATAAAGCATCAATGGAAGTACCAGCACCATTTGCCGGTACTGTTAAAGAAATCAAAGTAGCAGCTGGGGATAAAGTATCAACTGGCTCACTTATCTTTGTATTTGAAGTAGCGGGTAGTGCACCAACTGCAGCGGCACCTGCTCCTGCAAAAGCTGAAGCAGCGCCTGCTCCTGCAGCAAAAGCGCCTGCGGCTGAAAAGCCTGCAGCAGCACCTGCAAGCAACGAAGGTTTTGCAGATAACAAAGCGTATGCACATGCATCGCCTGTTGTTCGTCGTTTAGCGCGTGAGTTTGGTATTAACCTAGCAAACGTAAAAGGCACGGGTCGTAAGAATCGTGTTGTGAAAGAAGACGTACAAAACTACGTGAAAGACCTTGTGAAGAAAGTTGAGTCAGGTCAGCTATCTGCAGGTAAAGGTAATGCCGGTGGCGGTGAGTTAGGTCTTATCCCTTGGCCTAAGGTTGATTTTGCTAAGTTTGGTGAAATTGAAGAGAAGAAACTTTCTCGTATCCAGAAGCTATCAGGTGCTAACTTACACCGTAACTGGGTGCAAATCCCACATGTTACACAGTTTGACGAAGCTGATATCACAAGCCTTGAAGCATTCCGTAAAGAGCAAAACGCACTTGCTGAAAAGAAAAAGCTGGGTGTTAAAATCACACCACTTGTATTTGTAATGAAAGCAGCGGCGAAAGCATTGGCTGAATTCCCAACGTTTAACTCTTCACTGTCTGAAGACGGCGAAAGCTTAATCTTGAAGAAATACATCAATATCGGTGTTGCAGTTGATACGCCAAATGGTCTAGTTGTTCCAGTGTTCAAAGATGTTGATAAGAAAGGCATCATTGAACTTTCTCGTGAGTTAATGGATATTTCTAAGAAAGCACGTGACGGCAAGCTAACTTCATCTGATATGCAAGGCGGTTGTTTCACAATCTCAAGCCTTGGTGGTATCGGTGGTACAGCGTTCACGCCAATTGTGAATGCGCCAGAAGTTGCTATCTTGGGTGTATCTAAGTCAGAAATGAAACCTAAGTGGAATGGCAAAGAGTTTGAACCTAAATTAATGGTTCCATTATCAATGTCATACGACCATAGGGTTATTGACGGTGCCCTAGCAGCACGCTTTACTGTGACGCTAGCAAGCTACATGAGCGATATTCGTCAACTAGTGATGTAATCGTCTCGTAAATTATAAGAATCAAATCCCAGCAAGTTGTTTTTTGCTGGGATTTTTACCATTGGCAATGATACAATCTTTGCCATAGAACAATCTTGGTATAGATATCTGCTCTCCCTTTCTGCCTTGCAGAAACATGGCAGTTAAACTTAGGGGCAGTGTCCCGTTCAAACATTTAAGGTAATAGCATGAGCAACGAATTAAAAACTCAAGTTGTTGTACTAGGCGGTGGTCCTGGTGGTTATTCTGCGGCTTTCCGTGCTGCTGACTTGGGCTTAGAAGTTACACTGGTAGAATCTCGCAACACATTAGGCGGTGTATGTCTAAATGTGGGTTGTATTCCTTCAAAAGCACTTTTACACGTAGCTAAAGTGATCGATGACGCAGCTGAAATGTCATCTCACGGCGTTACTTTTGGCAAGCCTGAAATCGACCTAGACAAAATCCGTTCTTGGAAAGAGTCTGTTATCGGTCAACTAACTGGCGGCCTAGACGGCATGGCTAAAATGCGTAAAGTGAAAGTAGTTAGCGGCTACGGTAAATTCACTGGTAGCAACACACTTGCTGTTGAAGGTGAAGACGGTACAACAACAATCACTTTTGACAATGCTATTATTGCAGCGGGTTCTCAACCTGTTAACTTACCTTTCATCCCTGAAGATGACCGTGTAATTGACTCAACTGGTGCGCTAGAGCTTAAAGACGTTCCTGAGAAACTACTAGTTTTAGGTGGTGGTATCATCGGTCTTGAAATGGGTACTGTATACCGTGCACTAGGTTCTGAAATCGACGTAGTTGAGTTTGCTGATCAATTAGTACCAGCAGCTGATAAAGACGTTATCAAGATCTACCAAAAATACGTTAAGAACAAGTTCAACGTAATGCTTTCTACTAAAGTTGTTGGCGTTGAAGCGAAAGAAGACGGTCTATACGTTTCATTCGAAGGCAAAAACGCACCAGCTGACGCAGTACGTTACGACAAAGTGCTTGTAGCTGTAGGTCGTACACCTAACGGTAAATTACTTGACGCTGATAAAGCAGGCGTTAACGTTGATGAGCGTGGTTTCATCAATGTTGATAAGCAACTTAAAACAAACGTTGATCACATCTTCGCTATCGGTGATATCGTTGGTCAACCAATGCTTGCACACAAAGCGGTTCACGAAGCTCACGTTGCTGCAGAAGTTATCTCTGGTCAGAAACACTTCTTCGATCCTAAGTGCATTCCTTCAATCGCATACACAGATCCAGAAATCGCATGGGTTGGTGTAACTGAGAAAGAAGCTAAAGAGCAAGGATTAAGCATCGAAACTGCTGTATTCCCTTGGGCTGCTTCTGGTCGTGCGATCGCTTCAGCACGTACTGAAGGTCAAACTAAGCTAATCTTCGATAAAGACTCAGGTCGTGTTATCGGTGGTGCTATGGTTGGTATCAACGCAGGTGAAATGCTAGGTGAAATCGGCTTAGCAGTTGAAATGGGCGCAGACGGTGAAGACCTAGCGTTAACTATTCACGCTCACCCAACATTAAACGAATCAATCGGTCTAGCTGCTGAAATCTTCGAAGGTTCAATCACTGACCTTCCAAACAAAAAAGCAGTTAAAAAGAAGTAAGTTCTTTTGACTAATCGTTTTAAAAACCCAGCTCCGGCTGGGTTTTTTGTTTTTTAACCATCAGCACATTTTAGTTATTCACAATAAGACTGAATCAAAAGCCAGCTGTTAACCTCGTTAAGAATTACTATAAAAAAACCGCGTTTGCTTTCACAAACACGGCTTCTATTCTTCATTAGCTTGTAGCTTACTATACTTTAAACGCATCTACCGATAAACGCAGTTCTTCAGCCAGTTTTGCTACTTCAGAGCTTGAGATATTAGTTTGGTTTGCACCTTCAGCTGTTTGCTCTGCGATTGCTACAATCGACTCTAAACGTTCACTGATCTCTTGAGATACTTGCTGTTGTTCGTGAGCGGCTGTTGAAATCTCTTCACTTACGTTATGAGCCTGTGCAACGGCAGCAGTGATTGAATCAAGGGCCGTGTTTGCAAGGTCTGATTGCTCAACGCACGACTCAGCTTGTTGCTTACCTTTCGACATAGCCGATACAGCAGCCTCAGCGCCAACCTGAAGCGATTCAATCATTGCTTGGATCTCTTGGGTCGACTCTTGAGTCTTGCTTGCTAGAGAGCGTACTTCATCAGCAACTACGGCAAAGCCTCGGCCTTGTTCACCGGCACGGGCTGCTTCAATGGCTGCATTAAGCGCAAGTAGGTTGGTTTGCTCAGCAATGCCACGAATAACATCTAAAATGCCACCGATTGAAGCGCTGTCTTTATGAAGTTGGTTGATAACTTGCGATGCATCATCGACTTCACGAGCTAGTTGCTCAATGGTTGCTTTATTTTGTGATGAAATGCCTTTGACACGATCTGCTTCTTTGTCAGCGTTCTTTATTTCACTAAGAGCTTGTTGAGCACTGCTACTTACCGCTTGTGATGTACTGCTCATCTCAGTTGTTGCCGTTGCCGCTTGTTCAACCTGTGCTTGTTGATTACGTATAGCTTGGCTAGATTCTTCAGTGATTGCCGATGTCTCTTCAGAAGCAGCAGCTAGCTGTGTAGAGCGAGAGATTATACCTTGGATAAGCGTACGCAAACTTTCAATTAGCGTATTACAGCTACGTGATAGTTCACCGAACTCGTCTTTAGCTGAGTCGTCAAGACGCTGTGTCATGTCACCGCTTGCCACGATATCAAGGATACGGTTTACTTCAGAAAGGGGCTTGGTTATACGATTAACAGTCACAGCAGCAACGATGATAGCAATTAAAGTAGCAATCACCATGGCAACCCAAGTCCAAATAGTTGCTGTTGAGACATTACCGCTGACATCTTGCTGCAAGTCAAAAGCCAGCACTGTAGCTTGGTCAACTAGTTCTTTTAATTGCTTTAATGCTTCACTAGTAGAGTTTTCTGCGTTTGCTAATTCAGCTTCTGTTTTAGCAATTGCATCAATTAAACGTTTTTTATTTGCAGATAAACTGTTATTACCACGAACATTATCTGAAAGCGTTTCAAAGTAGCCGTTTAAATCATTATACAAACCGGCGTTATTATCAATAATTGCTGGGCGAATGAGCCCTAAACTACGCTCAACTTCTTCTAAGTAATAAACCTGTTCATTTTTTACGATGTCTAATGTGTTGAGAGTTTTCACCGTTAGCATATCAGTGCTGTTAGTGACGACTGATTGGAAGTTGTTTTCCATGTTATTGGCGGCTTGATAAGCACGTGAATGGTTTTCTTCAAGTCCATCTATATCAATAATATCAAGCACCACTGAATTTGCATCTTCAGCACTGATTTCGATGTTTTCAAGCTGGGTGCGTAGTGTTTTATTTAGCTCAAGTTGAGTTTGTTTATCTGCAAACAGGTTGTCGACAGACTTAACAAAGCGCTTATAAGTTTGCTCAACTTGTTGGCTGCTTTGTTTTAGCTTTGGATCGTTGCTAACAATTTGTTGAAGCTCTTGGTAGGAATTATCATATCGTTTTTTTTGTTGGTTGAAATTTTTTCTTAATGTCGCCAGTTCATCTTGCGCACTAGTATAAAAACTTGCCTGAGCTGACTTACTCATTAAAATAAATTCAACCTGTAACTCATAACTCTTATCGAGAGCTGGCAGCGAAAGCTGGTTAACTCGCTGTGTTGATTGATCTATGTTGGTAATTTTTACCAACGAGTTACCACCAATAAAAAGCAGGAGTAACGTAATAACAATAAAGCCACCCCAAATGCGCTGTCTAACGGTCAAGTTCATATGCAATTCCAGAAAATAGTACTAATCAACACTTATCGGCAAGGTTGCCAATTAGTTAAGTATTTAAATTTAATTAGCTTTAAATTAAATTTATTTTAATTGTTATAAATCTAACAGATGTTCAGCTATTTTTCAGTTTATTTAGATAAAAGAGTGGGATTTTTCGACGAAATAGTCTTTTGTGTTGAGTTCCATTAGGGTCATTGCGCCACCCCAAACACAGCCTGTATCAAGTGCGTGGATGTTTTCTTGTTTGACTTTACCTTCTAAAGCAGCCCAGTGGCCAAATGCAATATGCTGTTTTAACTTAGAAATATCAGGGTGATCGAACCAAGGTATTATTGAGCTGTCTTCACTAATACTGGTTTTGTTTGCAAAATCGAGTTCACCTGTAAGGTTTACGAACCGCATCCGAGTGAAATAATTAACAATATAGCGAAATTTAGCTTCACTACTTAAATTCGATTGCCACTGTAACGGATGGGGATCGTACATATTGGCGAAGTAATGAGTTGCATCAGCTCCTTGATAGCATTGTTGGGCAAAACTAGCACGTTTCAATGCTTTTTTTATTGACCAGCTAGGATTTAGGCCAGCATGACTTATCAGCATGTTATAGCGTTCAAGCCAAATAGCTAATGGCTGTTGCTGTAAAAAATGAATATATTCAGCGCGTTTTGGACTATTAAAAACATCGGCCAGCTTATCTTTGGGGTTTGCAGGTTTATTTAGATAATGACAAGCGATAAGGTGTAAATCATGATTACCAAGGGTAATAGTTACACTGCCTTGCATAGTATGAAGACGCTCGAGACAGGCGAGTGAGTCAGGACCTCGAGCGACTATATCGCCGACTAAGTAAAGGTGATCTTGGCTTGGGTTGAAGTTGACCCGTTTCAATAACGCATCAAATTCACTATAACACCCCTGTAAATCACCAATTGCATAATCAGCCATCGTTATTTAGTGCAATATGTTTGGGCGAGCTAAACGAAACACCTCGATTGGTGCTTCGAATTCAGTCCCAAATTCGTTACGCATGGTGTAATGACCTTGCATTGTCCCAACTGGGGTATCAAGCACAGCGCCACTGGTGTATTTGTAGCTTTCACCTGGGGCAATGGTTGGGGTTTCACCAACAACACCTTCACCTTGTACTTCCACTTCTTTGCCGTTAGCATCAGTAATTAACCAATAACGGCTCAAAAGCTTAGCACTGCATAAACTGTGGTTTTTAATGGTGATAGAATAAGCAAAAACGTATTTATCTTGTTCAGGCTCTGATTGACCTTCTACGTAGAAGGTCTCAACCGACACCTTAATTGGAGAACCTAGATTACTGCTTGTTGTCATAAATCCAATTAGCTATATCAATAAATTGTTGTAAAGACAGGCTTTCAGCACGCAGCGTGATATCAATGCCGATGCTTGTTAGTTCTTCAGCTGTAAGTAAGTTAGATAAACTATTACGCAGAGTCTTACGGCGCTGATTAAAGGCTTCTAAGCATACTGTGTTAAGAAGTTTTGTACTTTTAGCTGAACGCTGTTCAGGCTTTTTAGGGATCAAACGAATTACTGCTGAATCGACCTTAGGGGCTGGCTTAAAGCACTCTGGTGGCACATCAATCACTGGCATTGCGTGACAGTAATATTGTGTCATTACACTCAAGCGGCCAAAAGCTTTGCTGCCTGGGCCTGCGACCATACGTTTAACTACTTCTTTTTGCAGCATAAAGTGCATATGCTCAACATTGTCTGCAAATTCAAATAAATGGAATAACAGCGGGGTCGAAACATTGTAAGGTAAGTTACCAAAAATCTTTAATTTTTCGTCTGACTTGATCAAAGAGCTAAAGTCGAACTTCATTGCATCGCCTTGATGCACTGTTAACTTTGGCCCTAAGAATGGGTGGCTCGTTAAACGTTCTGCTAAGTCTTTATCTAACTCAACAACCGTTAGGTGGCCACTTAAATCAGCGACTGGCTCAGTGATAGCACCAAGACCCGGGCCGATTTCTACTAAATTATCTTCAGGTTTAGGATCAATGGCCGTGACGATTTTGTCGATGATCATGTCATCGTTTAAAAAGTTTTGACCAAAACGCTTACGCGCGCGGTGTCCTAAATGTACTTTATCTGTCATTGATTCTGCGCTTTTTCATGGGCGAGCTTAATTGCTTCGCGGATCGCTAATTCAAAACTACCTACATCAGCAGTACCTGTGCCGGCTAAATCGAGAGCCGTGCCGTGATCTACTGAGGTGCGAATAAATGGCAGGCCAAGAGTGATGTTGACCGAATTGCCGAAACCTTTGTATTTTAGCACAGGTAATCCCTGATCGTGATACATTGCAAGCACTGCATCTGCTTGCGAAAGATATTTATCTTGGAATAGGGTATCAGCAGGCAATGGGCCAATTAAGTTCATACCTTGGTTATTTAATAGCTCAAGAGTTGGCGTTATAGTGTCAATTTCTTCAGTGCCTAAATGACCATCTTCGCCGGCATGTGGGTTTAAGCCACATACGAGAATGCGTGGTTTTTCAATGCCAAACTTTGTTTGTAAGTCATGATTTAATATTGTGGCTACTTTGCTTAAACGCTCAACGGTGATTGCGCGCGATACATAAGCAAGTGGTATATGGGTCGTAACAAGTGCCACGCGCAAGCCTTCAGTTGCTAACAACATCACTACATCGGCAGTATTTGATTGCTGTGCAAAATATTCTGTGTGACCGCTGAACGAAATCCCCGCTTTGTTGATAATCCCTTTATGAACTGGGCCTGTAACAACAGCAGCAAAAGTACCATCCATATTTTTTTCACTGGCAATGCGCAGTGTATCCAACACATATTGACCGTTAGCGTCATTAAGTACGCCCACTTCAACGTCTGTGCCTAAATCTACTTGGTGTAAGTAAACGCTGCCTGCAGGGGCAATGCTTGGTGCTTGGCTATCATCGAAGTCAATTAAATTGATATCTAAACCAAGCAACTTAGCGCGCTGTTTTAATAACGCGCCATCAGCAATCACCACCAGTTGGGCATCCCACTGGTGCTGCGCTAACTTGATAAGTAAATCAGGGCCAATACCAGCTGGCTCACCTGGGGTAATTGCAATTCTAATGGTCATAATTATTATTCTGTTGGGAAAATATCAACGTGTGCTTGCTCACGCATTTCTTGCTGCCAGTTGAAACTTTCTTCTTTAAATTTACGATTAAACAGTAGTTGGTGAGCGCGATTACGTTTAGCTTGCTCTGTTTTATCTGCTACACGCTTATCAAGTAGCTGTACAATGTGCCAACCAAACTGAGTTCTGAATGGCTCACTGATTTCATTTTTATCTAGAGAAAGCAAGGTATTCTTAAACTCTGGTACATAGGTGCTTGGGTCAGTCCAGTCGTACTCACCACCTTTTAGTGCTGAACCTGGATCTTCAGAGTACTCTTTAGCAAGTTCTGCAAAGTCAGCTTTACCATCACGAAGATCTTTTGCAAAGCCTTTAAGCATGTCACGCGCTTTTTCTTCGCTTAAAATAATTGATGGTTTAACTAAGATATGGCGTGAACGAACTTCTGTTGTTTCAACAACTTGACGACCACGAACATCTTGCACTTTGATGATGTGGAAACCAGCACCTGAACGAAGCGGACCAACAATGTCATCTTTTTTATGACCTTTTACAGCTTCTGCGAATAGCGATGGCATTTCGTTGATGCTCATCCAACCAAGCTGACCACCCTCAAGTGCCTTTGAGCCGCTTGAAGATGAAATAGCAATACGCTTGAACTCTTTGCCTTCTTTTAAAAACTCAATAACTTTCTCAGCTCGCGTTTTAGCGCTCGCAATTTCATCCGCAGTAGCATCACTAGGAATATCAATCAAGATATGGCCAATGTCATATTCTTCGGCATTTTTACCTTGTGTTTCCATGATTTTTAACAGGTTATCAATTTCTTGCGTACTGATATAAATACGGCGATCCACGTTCATGCGAGTTACTTGTTGCGTGGTGATCTCTTTACGGATTTCTTCGCGATATGCAGGGTAGCTGTCTCCAGCCGCTTCAATTGTCCTACGTAAGTCAGCAATACTGCCACCTTGCTCACGCGCCATATTTTCTAAAGTTTGGTCTAATTGCGAGTCTGAAATCTCAAGACCCATACGCTCAGCAAGTTGCATCATTAGTTCTTGGCTAACTAAACGCTCAATGGCTTGAATTCGCAGTGTATCATCAGAAGGTAATTCTTGACCTTGCTCTGCAGCCTGAGTCTTTACGCGATTAACAATGGTGTCTACTTCACTTTGTAAGATAACACCTTGGTTAACAACGCCCACCACTTTGTCAATTTCAACTGGTTTTGCGAAAACGCTTTGGCATAGGCCAACTGTTAATAATGCTGATGCAAATAATTTTTTTAAATTCATACTTTTTCTAATACTCTTGCTAATAGTACTGCGGTACTAGTTATTAAGAAAATACGGTCTACGATAGCCAAAAATACCTTGTTGTAATAATTTTTGTGCATCATAACGGCTTTTGCTTCCAAGCCCTTTTAACACAATATTGAAACCAATACTTGTGTCAAAGGTTGCTTGCTCTTGACCAATCGCCTGGTTCAAATCAGTTTCGATTTGACGACGGCCTGTGATTTGAAACGCCCAACAGCATGATTCATACTGAAGACCGCTGAAAACCTCAATACTACGACCGCTCTCTAAATCACGGTGGTAGCTGCCAACAAACTGCCAATCTTCTGATAGCGGAATGCTGGTAAATAGACCAACTTGCTCGATTGTATTGCCTGAGACATCATTTGCATAGCGATGGTTCAATTGCACGAGCTGTTTATCGTCACCTTTATAATCTAAGGTGATATTTGACTGAATAATTTCTTTACCATCAGTGTCGTACTGGATACCACCTGATAAATACCAACGACGGTGCCAATGTAACATGGTTTGCGCTGCAAACAAGGCATTGTAGTTAGTGTCGGAGTCGATACCTTGTGATGTAGGCTTGGCATCATTACTTAAATAAAAAATTTGTCCGGCACTGAAGTTAAATACTTCTTCATTTTCACTACTAAATAAGCGTGTTGTTGCACCTAACGTAAATTGGTTTGCAGTTGCTATCCGGTCGATACTTGAAAAACGGCGATCTCTAAATAAGCCAAAGAAATCGTCTTGTAATTTTGCTGTATCGTAAAGACCAATATTTGATTGGTCTTTATTTGGCGTATATAAGTACTGAATTTGTGGTTCAAGAGTTTGAATACCATCTTTAAAGAAAAATGCAGTATCACGCTCAAAATTTAATTGGCTGTATAAACGCACTTTAGGTAGGGTTCGAGTGACATTTTCATCAAACTCGGTACCAGCTAAGTCACCATGTTGGTTGTATTCAGTATGTAATAAGCTGAACTCAGATAAAAATGACCATGCGTATTCTTGGTAACCAAAACTTGCTTTAGGCTCTATATGAACACGGCTTGCTTCATCAATTACAGCTTCATCATTAGTGAAATAACTGAGCTCACCATCAAGGGTTAAATCAATGCCATAAAAATCATATGCATCAGTTTGCGAAAAACTAATTTGTGGCAGCGCCGCATATGATTCACGGTGATCACCAAGTACTTCAAAACTTTGCAACTTGATATTGGTGCGCCAAGTGTCACCTAAGTGGGTTAGAGAGCCGGTGCGGTACAACTGAGTATCGGTGCGAGTCGCATAACCAGAGTTTAAATCGGTTAAGTAGTTATCATCACTGACGTTTGTTATGTCGATATTAGCACGCCAGTTTTCACCTAAATAACTTTGCTGTTGCCAGTGGAACAGGTAACGAGAGTCTACATTTGGCTCTTCGTCATCTTTGTCTAGGTACTCAACAGCAACTAAGCCATTATTTTGCTCAGTTAAGTAACGAAACTCCCCAATCATTTGTAAACCGCGTTTAGACATATAGCGCGGTGTTATAGTCGCGTCGTAATTTGGTGCAATATTCCAGTAATAAGGAGTAATGGTTTCGATACCATAGCGGCCTGAGCTCGAGAAATTAGGTGTTAGTAAACCTGACTTACGACGGTCATCTAATGGGAAAGTAAAATAAGGAACATAAAGTACTGGGGTATCAAGCACTCTAAGCACAGTATTATGTGTTTCGCCCCAACCTTCTTCTCTTGATAAGTCGATTTCGTCAGCTTCGATGGCCCACACAGGTGTTTCACCCGGACAGGTAGTAAAGCTTGCGTTCATCAGGTTTAGGCCAGACTCATTAACTGTTAGTTTTTCTGCGCCGCCATGACCAAGTTGATCAGTAAACTTATAGTCTGCGCCTAGCAAGCTCAATTCAGAATTGTTTAAATCTGCATTGAGTCCAGAGCTATTAATTTGGCTTACTTTATCGCGATAAACGATAGGACCGGTTGCATTAAGTAACCCACGTTGTTTGTCAATCAGTGCACTTTGTGCGGACAAATTCATCGTTAGGGTGTTAATATCTACATTACCGGTAAATTCTGCGCTTTGGGTACCCAATAGTTCAATATCATCGGATTTGATATCGATCGTATTAAGTTCAAGGCCAGGGAGCGGTTGCCAAGCTCTGGTTTGCATTGAAGTGCCACAAAAATTGTGTGTCAGTTCAGTTTCGGCGAACGATGGTGCGCTAAGTACGCTTAGCATCATTATGCCCCAGGTTTTGCTCATTTAATGACCTTAATGCTCTTTGGTTGGATATAAGCTAGACATAATAAAGGAAAACAATGGCAAATACAGTAATTGACTTAGTGAAAAATAGATATCTTACTAAATGAATCGTTATAAAAGTTTACAGCAGTTTTTAAATCCTCACTTTAAAGAGGATGAATATCAATTAGCCGCCATCACTGGGGATGCGAGTTTTCGCCGTTATTTCCGCGTAAATACAGGTGATCAAAGTTATATTGTCATGGACTCAGATCCAGACAAACTGGATAACACACCTTATATAGAACTCAACAAAGTATTTTCTCAGCATGGGTTTAAATTACCAAAAATTCTTCAGGCTGATGAAAAACAAGGCTTCTTCTTGCTGAGTGATTTAGGGAATACTCATTTGGCTGATTTACTGGGCGACGAAGACCGCACTTTACACTACAAACATCTAATAAAGTTAAGTGCACAGTGGGCGCAAATCCCGCCTGCCCAATATATGAAAGTATTTGATGGCGAGTTTTTACAGTTTGAGCTAAGTATTTTTAGAGATTGGTTAGTCGATAACTTTATCGGTGAGCAACTCTCTGCTGATGAGCAGAAAATGTGGCAACAAGCCTGTGAGTTATTAATTAATAATGCCCTTGAGCAACCAATTGTTACGGTGCACCGAGACTTCCATAGTCGCAATATTATGCGCACAGGGCAGCAATGGGCAATCATCGATTATCAAGATGCCGTACAAGGGCCAGTGTGTTATGACCTTGTTTCATTATTAAGAGATTGCTATTTCAAGCTACCAGAACAAGAGCTCGACTACCTTTTACATTACGCTTATGACGAATTTAGCGAGCAGCAGCTATTGCAAGACACTTCGTTTGCGATGTTTAAACGTTGGTTTGACTTAACCGGCGTGCAGCGTCATTTAAAAGCTGCGGGCATATTTTGCCGCTTAAAATTACGTGACGGTAAGTCTGGCTATTTGAATAATGTACTGCCAACCCTTACATACATCAGTAATGTCAGTAAAGAATACCCAGAGTTAACAGTCCTTGGTCAGTGGATAGAGCAGATAATTATTCCACAGACTAAGCAGCGTTTAACGAAAGAGTCCAAATGAAAGCAATGATCCTAGCGGCGGGGCGTGGTAAACGCATGATGCCGCTAACCGAAACGCAACCAAAGCCGATGCTAAAGATTAACGGCAAGCCACTATTAGAGCATCATATTAATAACTTACGTCAAGCCGGGGTTACCGATATTGTTATTAACCTTGCCTGGCAGGGCGACAAAATAACAGAGTATTTCGGTGATGGTTCGCAGTTTGGTGTATCGATCACTTACAGCCAAGAGCAGGCTGGGGGGCTTGAAACCGCCGGGGGGATCATTCAAGCATTGCCGTTATTGGGCGAACAATTTATTGTCATTAATGGTGATGTATTTACTGATTACGATGTGACTTCGTTAATGCAGTTGCACCTGCAAGCCGGTGAAGCGCATATTGTCCTTGTTGAAAATCCCGCGCATAACCCTGATGGTGATTTTGCACTGAGTCATCTAAGTCCTGATAGTCAAAAGTATACTTTTTCCGGTATAAGTCGTTATCATGCTGATTTCTTTAAAGGTCTCAGCGCTGGTATTCGTCCGCTTGGGCCTATTTTGCGAGAAAGGCTCAGTGAGTACCAGGTTTCGACTGAACTTTATTTGGGGCAATGGGATGACATTGGCACACCTGCCAGACTCGACGAAATCAATCAACGTTTCGCTTTGTAATAACAACAGAGGTTTGCCAAATTATGTGGGGAAAAGTACTCGGTTTTTGTTTTGGCTTTATGTTTGGCAAATTTATAGGAGCCTTACTGGGCCTATACCTAGGCCATATGTTCGATCGCAGCTTAAAACAAGACTTTGATAAAGCAGGTGGTTTTTCTGGTTTGTTTAAAGGCGATGATATTAACGAGCGCCAAGCACTTTTCTTTTCTAGCTGTTTTGCGGTGATGGGGCATATCGCCAAATCAAATGGTCGCGTTAGTGAAACGCATATTCGTGCTGCAAGTTTGTTTATGAACGAAATGGGCTTATCGGGTGATGAGCGAAGAGAAGCACAGGATGCCTTTCGTAGTGGTAAAGAAAGCGACTTTTCATTAAAAGAAACCGTTCATGACTTTAAAGAGCGCTTTGCTCGACGCCATGATTTATTGCAACTGTTCCTCGAAATACAAATTCAAATGGCCTTTTCAGATGGCCACCTTGCAGAGCAAGAAAAGCAGCTATTGCAAGAGGTGAGCAAGCAGTTAGGTATTTCACGTACTCAATTCGCATTTTTATTAAAACGCTACCAAGCCGAATTTGCATTTCGTCAGCAACAACAGCGTTTTTATGAACAACAGCGTCAACAAAGCCAGCAAAATCGCAGCAGTCATAGTGAACAAAGAGGGCACAGTGTGCCACCGAATAATGGTATGAATCGCGCCCAAGCGTTGGCTCTTTTAGGCTTAAACAATGATGCTTCAGCGAGAGATATTAAAGTTGCTTATCGAAAGCTTATGGCTCAGCATCACCCCGATAAGCTGGTATCGCAAGGTTTACCAAAACATATGATGGAAGTTGCGGTAAAGAAAAGCCAAGATATTCAAGCGGCTTATGAGTATTTAAAAAAGGCGGCGTAAAAAGCCGTCTACTTCTTTGAGCAGTCGCTGGTGCTGCTCAGGCTCTGAAGGCACACCAAATAACTCTCTTTGACGGTAGTCATATTTAGCGTGTTTTCTTACCCAACGTTTTCTGTCTTTCACACTTTGCAGGGTGTCAGGGTTACCCTCACTATAAAAAATATCCAGTAACGGTGGGCTGATAGTTGAAAGCGTCGCATTGAGATGCTGGTTACGAACACTGTTGGGTAAATAACTACCTAAGCTAATAAAAGCGTTTAGTTCGTTATTTGGAAAGCTAGCATAATGCTCAATCAACAGCCCCGCACTGGCACCTTGTGCCACCACAATAATATTGCCGCCTTCATCCATTGCACTGTTATACAAGGCATTGAATCTGGCAATTAGCTTTAATTTGTAATCATCAAGCACGGCTTCACTGATATTGGGCTCACCCGTAACAAAATGCGGCGCTTGTTGCGTTTGGGCTGGTGGAGCAGAAGCTGCTTGCTCATCGCTTTGTTCAACAGTTTGTGTTGACTCAGGTTCAGAGCTTTCAGATGACTCGGGCGTTGTCATATCGACAGGGTGCCAATCAATGTCAGGCATGGTCATGGCAAGGGTTGCATAGCCAATTTCGTTTAACTGCTTACGCAAAAAGTTAATACCAGCATTATTAGTGGGTAGGTGCTGCCAATCAGGAATGATTAGCACAATTCCGCGTTGACTGGCTGCCATCGATTGGCGATATAAGCTAATGAACTCATCTTCACCGGCAAGCAGAGTGCGTACTTCATCGCTTGGTAAAAAGCGTTGAATATCGTTAGTGACCAAACTTGACCAAGGGGTGGGTTTAATAAAATCGGCAGCATTCACATTGCCCATGAACGCAAAACAGGCTGCGTAAAGTAAGCGATGTGCGGGTTTTAAATTCATGCCGATATTACCTGAGTCTTTAATTAAATCAGTTATTGATTAACTATCGGCAGTATTTATTAAATATTTAGCGAATTGTCTTAAAACTCAGGAGCGGCTTCAAAAATCAATGTTTCACCGCTGGCAGGGTGAGCTAAGGTTAGCATTTCGGCATGCAGTTGTAAGCGAGGAGCCATGGCGAATGCCTCGGGGTGAGCATACAGCTTATCGCCTAAAATAGGGTGACCCAATGACAGCATATGCACACGTAGTTGGTGAGAACGCCCAGTAATTGGGGTCAGCTCAACACGAGTTGCATTCTGTTCATATTCAAGCACTTTAAAGTGGGTTAATGACGGTTTGCCATTATCGTGATCAACCATTTGCTTTGGGCGGTTCGGCCAATCACAAATAAGTGGTAAATCTACAGAACCAGTTTCTTGCTCAAGCTTACCAAATACACGAGCAATGTAGCGTTTCGCGGTTTTTCTATCTTGAAACTGAATGCTTAAATTACGATGCGCTTCTTTATGCATAGCTAAACAAATAATGCCAGAGGTCGCCATATCAAGGCGGTGAACAATTTTTGCCGTTGGGAAAACGCGATTAATGCGAGCAATAAGGCAGTCGGCGTGTTTTGGGTCTTTTCCCGGCACAGTAAGTAAACCACTTGGTTTATTCACAATAAGTAAGTCATCGTCTTGATAAACAATACTTAAATAAGGTGTCATTGGGGGATTATAATTGAGTAACACAGCCAGCCTCGATGATATGCAAGGGCGCTATTTTAAAGGAGTATGAGCGCATACACAATGCCAGAGCTGGTTTTAGAAAAGTAGTTAAGATACAGTAAATTCAGCTATGGAGTTTTAAGAAAAGGACAAACAAATGTTTCGCTTTGGTTTAATTCGCAGTAAGCCTTGTTCACGATGTGGCTTAGAAGTAAATTATCTTGAGCCAGAGTGTCCGCACTGTAAAGGCCTATCAGATTTACAGATCGTGTTTTTGAAGAAGTCCCACAGAGATGATTTACGTCATAAAAATAGCGATTTAATAGCCGTTTTTTGGAAGCTAACCCTTGTTGCATTTTTTATAACACTACTTCTCTTCATTTTTTAGGAATAGCTTGCTCTTTGGGCTTGCAGATATCTATTCCCCTTATTTTTAGCTACAATACGCGCCGTTTAATTATCTGGTAAATACAGTGGCTACTATCTCAAATAATTCCGTGTTAATGCTTCGTGCTCAGCAAATGACTGAGTCTCGTCGTGAATTTAAAGCGCGAGGAGCAAAGTTAACGCGTTGTGAGCGATGTTTATTAGCCGAACACTATTGTATTTGTGATGGTGTTGAACAGGCAAAGTGTGATGCCGCGGTTTGTTTACTTATGTACCACAATGAGAGTTTTAAGCCGTCAAATACTGGCCGTTTAATTGCTGAAATCGTGCCAGATAACCATGCCTTTAAATGGGATAGAACAAATCCAGATGAAGCCTTATTAAGCTTATTGGCAGATCCCCAGTATCAGCCAATGGTTATTTTTCCTGCTAGCGATGTAGACGACGAAGAGAGGGTGATCACCGAAGTAACCCCTGTTGAAGGTAAGCGTCCATTGTTTATCTTTTTAGATGGTACTTGGCGCGAAGCAAAGAAAATGATCCGTAAAAGCCCTTATCTAGATAATTTTCCTGTGCTTTCAATTACACCTGAAAAGCTTTCGGATTATCGATTGCGTGTTGCCCCGCATGAGCATCAACTAGGTACTGCTGAGGTGGCTATTATGGTTCTTGCTCTTGCTGGTGAGGAAGACGCTACACAAAAGCTTGAGCAACATTTTATTAAGTTTAGAGATGCTTACCTGCTTGGTAAGCGAAATAAGGGACGCCCAGAGCAATAGTACCAATCCGCAATAATACTTAATCATTTTGAGGGATTAAACCTGTCGCTACCTGCGTTAAAAATTACTGATTTAGAACAACTAAATAACGAAATTTTTGCCTTGTTATCGACGAGGTTTTATTGCCTCAAAATAGACCACTTAATTAAGCGAATTGGTATAACTCTTTACTAAATTGTAGGCAAAAGAAAAGCGCGTACTATCTCTAGTCGCGCTTGCGGAATCTTCTTAATTTTTTGCATCCTGCAATTGAATCTAATCAACTCCCTAAACTTTGCCAATCCATGCGATTACACTTTACTTATTGGTTCTGTGTAATATAAGGCAATCCCGCCTTGTTTCCTTGTTAGTCCTTTACATCCTTGCTGGTAATCACTTTACCATTCCCTTACGTGCCATCCCGACACTATCCCTTTATTTGCAAATCCGTTGCGATGCCCTAACGGCCTGTCCTTTATTCCACTTTTTGAACTTCCTGTATAACAACATCCTGTTGTTATGCCATTCCACATCATCCTGATGCTGTCCGTAGGTTGTCACTCCATTGCGTTACTCTTCCAGAGCCTGTCCTTGATTCCTTATTCTCCTAATGAACCTTATTCCGCGGTATTATGAGTAATGCTTCCTTATCCATCTACTCATTAAGCTTCTTGCTTAGTTGATGTAAGTAATTATAGAGAAATAGGCAAAGCTGAGTAGGTCAAAATCTTATTTAATCTGTTGGTTATTTTATTGTCATTTAATATATTTCATTAAATTTCAGTTGGTTAAGTGTTTTTATGCAGTGTTTGCTGGTGCTTTTTACTCAATAACTGCCATGTGGGTGAGATATGTCTTACATGCAAATTCCTAAATGGCAGCTATGTTGATTGAAATATAAGTTTAAACGGGTGCACTTTGCCCTAACTCTAGGTAAAATATTTTGATAATTGTTATTATTTAGGTGCTATAAAATGAAAAAAACAGCCTTAGTATTACTTAGCGCATTATTAAGCGCGCCTACATTTGCTGCAGATGTAGTAAATATTTACTCGTTTCGTCAACCATTCTTAATTCAGCCTATTTTGGATGATTTCACTAAGCAAACAGGTATTAAAACCAATGTGGTTTTTGCCAAAAAAGGGCTGATTGAACGTGTAAAGCGTGAAGGTAAGCACAGCAAGGCTGATTTAGTATTAACCTCAAATTTTAGTGCGCTGATTCAATTAGAAGATTTAGGCTTAACGCAATCAATTAATAGTGATGTAGTTAATGCGAATGTGCCAAGTACTTTTCGCGATTCCGACGGTCAATGGATAGCACTTACCAAGCGTGTACGTAATGTTTACTCCGCAAAAGAGCGCGTTGGTGCGCTTGGTGAGTTAACATACGAAGATTTAGCAGACCCAAAATACAAAGGTAAAATCTGTACTCGCTCTGGTAAACATCCTTACAATTTAGGTTTAGTTGCTTCTATGGTTGCTCACCATGGCGAAGCAAAAACTAAGCAATGGCTTGAGGGCGTAAAAGCCAATTTAGCACGTAAACCGCAAGGTAATGACAGAGCGCAAGTCAAAGCCGTAAAAGAAGGTTTATGCGATCTGGCGTTAGGCAACAGCTATTATTTTGGCAAAATGATGCAAGATGAGCAGCAAAAATCATGGGCAGAAGCGGTATATATTAACTTCCCTAACCAAACGAACCGTGGCTCTCATATCAATGTATCGGGCGTTGTTATGACCCGTTATGCTAAAAACCCTGAAAATGCCTTGAAACTGGTTGAGTATATGACCGACAATAAGGCGCAAAATATGTATGCTTCCGTTAATATGGAATACCCTGTAAAGCAAGGGGTTGCATTATCTGAGATGGTTGCATCATGGGGTGAGTTTAAAGAAGATAGCCTTCCTCTTGATGAGATCAGCAAATATCGCCCTGTGGCACTGAAGCTGATTGATGAAGTAAAGTTTGATTTATAACGAGGATATTTCTCGTAACACATTTTTATAAAAGCTGTTTTTTAACAGCTTTTATTTTATCTGGTATTAATCCACTTATGCATGTGAAGTTTTCGCTGTCGCGTTGGCAGCTTATAGCCTGGCTTATTGGCCTGTTGCTTGTTACGCCATTAGGCTTTTTATTATTTGAATCTCTGCAAGGAGATTCAGATGTATTTCAGCACCTTTTCGATACTGTGCTGTGGGATTATACCCGTAATACTCTCATACTCATTGCAGGGGTAGGGCTGCTGAGCTGTGTAATAGCATTGCCGTTAGCTTGGTTAACTGCATATTGCGAGTTTCCTGGGCGTAAGCAATTTGAATGGGCGTTAATGCTGCCTTTAGCAATGCCAACTTATCTTATCGCCTACGTGTATACCGACTTACTTGATTACGCAGGGCCTGTACAGATCGCACTCAGAGACTGGTTTGGTTGGCAATCACCAGACGATTACTGGTTTTTTGATATTCGTACATTGACTGGGGCTATTTTTATGATTGCCTTGGTACTCTATCCTTACTTATACCTAATTTTTAAAACGGCACTCAGGGAGCAGTCTTTTAAACTAGTACAAGCTAGTCAACTAATGGGGCTATCACCATTACAAAGTTTTTTACGCGTTAGTTTGCCTCTTGGTCGTGGGGCGATTGTGGCAGGGGTTACATTAATCAGTATGGAGGCCATGGCTGATTTTGCTACTGTTAACTACTTTGCTGTGAGCACACTGACGACCGCTGTTTATGATACATGGCTTGGCTATTACTCATTAACCGCAGCGGCGAAAATCTCAGGTATTATGTTACTGATTTTGTTTTTAACCATCATGGTAGAGCGCTTTAGTCGTCGCAATCAAGCTGTGTATGAACGTCAGTCAAGCGTAAACAGCGCAACTTTGTATCGCTTAAAAGGCGGTGCGGCATGGGCTGCAAGCTTGGCTTGCACCGTTGTGCTGGTATTGGCTTTTATTCTGCCGGTTGGAGTATTAGTTAAATATGCCATTGTCTATGCAGATGAAGCATGGAATGGGGCATTCTTTAATTACGCTTGGCAAAGCTTTAAAGTGGCTGTAGTGGTGAGCATTGCAACTATCCTATTGAGCTTATTGGTATTGTTTTATCAACGCATTGCGAAGCAAGCTTACCCTTTGATCCCTGGGCGTTTAGCAAGTACTGGCTATGCCTTACCTGGTACTGTATTAGCGATTGCTGTATTGCTCCCATTAACTCAGTTAGATGATGCATTAAATAATTGGCTTGAGCCTTTTGGTCTATCACCAGGGTTACTTTTAAGCGGTACTTTATTTGCGATGATTTTTGCTTATGTTGTACGTTTTTATGCGATTGCGCATGGCGCGCTTGAAAGCAGTTTTTTACGTATTAGCCCATCGTTAGATATGGCCAGCCAATCAATGGGCAAAGGGCCCATGCAAACCCTTTGGCGAGTACATTTACCGCTATTAAAACGCGGTATTTTAACAGCTGGTTTGTTAGTGTTTATTGAGTGCATGAAAGAGTTACCTGCAGCTCTATTACTCAGACCTTTTAATTTTGAAACCCTAGCAACTCATGTTTTTCAATATGTTAGTGATGAGCAATTGGAGCTTGCGTCAATTTCAGCCTTGTTTATCGTGTTAGTTGGGTTAATCCCTTTGTATTTCGTTAATCGTTCGATGGAGCAAAATCACTCATGAGTCATTTGATAATTAAAGACTTAGCTTATCAGTACAATGCGACTCAGGTGTTGAGTGAACTAAACCTCAATGTTGAACAAGATGAAATCGTCTGTTTGCTTGGCGCAAGTGGCTGCGGCAAAACCACCACCTTAAAGGCAATTGCCGGGATTTTACAGCCTGATCAAGGCTATATGAGTATTGATTCAAAAGTGGTCAACGATAGTGGGCTGTTTGTTGTACCGGAAAAACGTAATATTGGCATGATGTTCCAAGACTATGCGCTGTTTCCTCATTTAACGGTAAGCGACAACATTGCGTTTGGTCTTAGCAATATGAGCAAAGCGCAAAAGCGAGAGCGTGTAGATGAAATGCTTAGCCTTGTTAAACTCGATGGTTGTGCACAGCGATACCCTCATCAGCTTTCTGGTGGCCAACAGCAACGTGTGGCAATAGCCCGTGCACTTGCTTACAAACCAAGTTTATTATTACTTGATGAGCCATTTTCGAATATTGATACACAAGTGCGTTTTGAGCTTATTGCAGATATACGCCGAATTATTAAAGCTCAGCAGGTTTCTGCGGTATTTGTTACTCACTCAAAGGAAGAAGCTTTCGCATTTGCTGACACGCTTGCGGTTATGCATGGTGGAAAAATAGCCCAACAAGGCTCTCCTGAGCAGTTATTTAGCCAACCTAACTCAAAGGTGGTTGCAGAGTTTCTTGGTACGGGCATATACTTAACGGCAAAAGTATTAACGCCAACTGAATACGAAACGGCGTTTGGTGTGGTTCACTCATTGACACCGAACAATGCAGATTGTCAGCAAGGTCAAGTGTATATAAGACCGCACCATATTCAGTTGTGTGAAGCTGCGCACAGTGACGCAAACAGTTTAACTATTTTGCACAGGCGCTTTATCGGTACGCGTTATGTATATCGAATTAATATTGCAGGGCAAGAGTGTGAAGTTGCTGCAGAGCAAGACCGCGTGTTAGCTGTTGAGCAACCTGTAAAAATAAAAATAATGCCGCACACAGTCAATTTTTTTCATGATTAGTAATAAATAACAATCTTGAATCCTTGGCTTTGTGCAAATAACGAGAAGCTAAGGATTCACTATGGCGCAAGCGCAATCTGGGATTTGTGCTGAAGCAAACTTACATGGTTTGCACCTGTTTTTTAATGTTTACGATGGCCATGATGAGTCATTACGTAAAAAACTAAAACGCGTTAGCGTCATTCAAGATGAGTTTGCTGATCAGTTCTCAGAAGCCATGCTATCGTGCGTGGTTGCCCTTGGTGCTCAGTATTGGCCGCATATCTTGCCCGAGTTTATTCCTAGTCAATTGCAAAGCTTTCCGAATGTAACTCACAGTGATCATGTGATGAGTGCCCAGCCATTTGATTTGTTTGTACAAATTCGCTCAGACCGTGAAGATGTAAACCATCTATTTGCCCTGCAAATCCTAAAATTATTAACACCGGATGTTGAGCTGGTGGAGCAGGTCCGTAATTTTCGGTTTTTAGATGGACGTGATTTTAACGGCTTTATTTATGCAGGCGATACACCTCATGGCCGTCAAAAGCGTAGTACAGCACTTATCGACAAACCGGGTCACTTTGAAGACCAAGGCAGCTATATCCATGTTCAGCGCTTTGTGCATGATTTGAGTGTCTGGCAGCATTTATCGTTATCAGAGCAAGAGCAAATCTTGGGGCGCACGCGTCTAGATAACACCTTGATTGTGCCTGCTGTAGAAACCAGTCATGCGGTTCGTAGTGAATTAAAAGATGAGCATGGCCAGCCTCTTTTGCTAAACCAAAGCATGCCATTTGGTGATGTGCATAAGCAGGGAATTTTAATGGTTTCGTGTGCGGCGCAAGGGGATGCGTTTGAGCAGGTATTAAAGAGTCGCTTGGGGCAGGGCGATTGCTATGATCATTGGCTCGATTTTACTCAAGCCGATATGGGATCTGCGTTTTTCGCCCCGTCAGTAAACTTCTTAAAGCAGCTTTAAACGGTATCGAATAAAGTGCGTACGCGATCAAGCGTCACATCGATTTCAGAAATCTTCGCAGGGGCGATAAAAATAGTGTCGTCGCCTGCAATAGTGCCTAGTACGCCATCTGCTTTACCGAGTGAATCAAGTAAACGAGCAATTAATTGTGCTGCGCCTGGACTGGTGCGAATAATGATCATCATTTCGTTATGCATAATATCAATAACAAGCTGACGCAGTGGGCTTTTCGCTGTTGGCACACCCATTTCAGCCGGTAAGCAATAAACCATTTCTTGTTTTGCATTACGAGTACGTACCGCACCAAATTTGCTTAACATGCGAGATACTTTACTTTGACTAATATTATCAAAGCCTTGCTCTTTTAATGCTTCGACAATCTCACCTTGTGAACCGAAGTTTTCTTCTTTTAATAGCGCTTTAAACGCTTTGATCAGTGCTTCTTGTTTGTCTTGTGGTTGCATGTTGCCGTTTCTTTATTCATAAAATGTAGGGTAATTCTACACAACTCTGCATATTTATGCAGTATTAGTTTACAAAGTCGTCCAAAATGCTGTGTCTTTACAGCTAAGTTTACAACTATGGTCGAAATTATACGCGAAATAAGCAGGATAAATTTGTTTTTAGTCGCTAATTTCATTATCTTTAGGGCCACAAATATTTCCTACCTCAAATTACGGAGAATTCCAATGAAAGTTGCTGTTTTAGGCGCAGCTGGCGGTATCGGCCAAGCATTGTCTTTATTATTAAAAACAAGTTTACCTGCAGGTTCTGAATTATCGTTATACGATGTTGCCCCTGTTGTTCCTGGTGTAGCGGTTGATCTTTCTCACATCCCAACAGACGTTAAAGTTGAAGGCTTTGGTGCTGACAGCTTAGACGCAGCATTAGCTGGTTGTGATATCGTTCTTATCCCAGCGGGTATGCCACGTAAGCCAGGCATGGACCGTGCGGACCTTTTCAACGTAAACGCAGGTATCATCAAAACATTAGCTGAAGGCATCGTTAAAAACTGTCCTAAAGCGTTAGTAGGTATCATCACTAACCCAGTAAACGGCACAGTGCCAATCGTTGCTGAAGTATTCAAAAAAGCGGGTACTTACGATGCAGGCCGTGTATTCGGTATCACAACGCTTGACGTGATCCGTTCAGAAGCATTTGTTGCTGAACTTAAAGGTTTAAGCGCAACTGACGTTAAAGTTCCAGTGATCGGCGGTCACTCAGGTACGACAATCCTTCCTCTTCTATCTCAAGTTGAAGGTGTTACTTTCACTGACGAAGAAGTTGCGGCATTAACTCCACGTATCCAAAACGCAGGTACTGAAGTTGTTAACGCTAAAGCGGGTGGCGGTTCAGCGACTCTTTCTATGGGTGCTGCAGCAGCACGCTTCTGTATGTCTTTAGTTAAAGGCTTACAAGGTGAAGAAGTAGTTGATTACGCATACGTTGCAGTTGAAAACGGTGACGCAGCATACTTCGCACACCCAGTTCGTCTAGGTAAAAACGGCGTTGAAGAAATCCTTTCTTACGGTGAGTTAAGTGCATTCGAAGAGCAAGCTAAAAACGACATGCTAGCTACACTTAACAAAGACATCCAAGAAGGTGTTGATTTCATCAACGGTTAATTCCGACAGATGATAGGCGATTTTTTAAATCGCCGAAAACAAAAAAGCCTGCAAATGCAGGCTTTTTTAATGGCTCGAATAAATAGTGTTTAGTGATCGCGGGCAACGGCGATACGGGCCAAACTCTCTAAGGCTTGTTTGTACGGTGTATCTGGTAAGAACGCAATACAAGCAATTGCTTTGTCAGCTTCTTGCTCAGCTTTTTGCATTGCAAACTCAAGGGCTTTAGTGTCAGCTAATGCCGCTAGAATGCTTTCTAAATGGTCCATACCATTACCAAGCTCAATAGCTTCGCGTACTAGCTTAACTTGCTCTGGTGTGCCTTTTTGCATTGCGTAGATAAGCGGTAGGGTAGGTTTACCTTCAGCTAAATCATCGCCAATGTTTTTACCAAGTTGCTCGGCATCGGCGTTGTAATCAAGTACATCATCCACTAATTGGAATGCAGTGCCAAGATGCATTCCATATAAGTTTAATGCTTCAAGGGTTTGCTCGTCTTGCTCGGTAATAATTGCAGCAAGGCCGGTTGCAGCTTCGAACAATTTTGCCGTTTTGCTGTAAATAACCTGCATATAGCTTTGTTCTGTGGTGTCAGGGTCATTACAGTTCATTAGCTGTAATACTTCACCTTCAGCGATGACATTGGTTGCATCCGCTAAAATTTGCATGATTGGCATTTTACCTAGGCCAACCATAAGCTGAAATGAACGTGTATAGATAAAGTCACCGACCAAAACGCTAGCTGCATTACCAAACTCTGCGTTGGCTGTAGGCGTACCACGGCGCAAATGTGACTCGTCGACAACGTCGTCATGCAATAAAGTGGCGGTATGAATAAATTCGATGATAGTGGCAAGCGTAATATGGTCTTTGCCCTCATAACCAAGTGCTTTTGCCGCTAAAATGGCCAACATAGGACGAACGCGTTTACCGCCACTGTTTACTATGTATAAACCGAGTTGGTTAACCAATGCGACATCTGAGCGCATTTGGGCATGTATAAGTTGATTGACGTCATCCATTTCATTTTCGATTAACGTCTGGATAGCTTTTATATCCATTGATCTCCGAGCCAATATTTATGGGTATACGGGGCTGATTGTACAACAAAAAAAGCGCTTGCTCGATATTTTGTGATGATTCAGTAAAAAAACACTGTAAAGTTTTTTATTTGAGATCAATTTTGCCAAGATAAATTTATAACCTTGATTAATAAGTGATCAGCTTTTTGAATTTTAAAGGTGCCTATTATTAGCGTAATTTAATTGTCATGAGATCGTAAAAACCGCTTGGCATGTGGTGTTTTTAGGATAGAATAGGGGAAAATATTGAATTGCTCTCAATGCAGCTATTTTTTATTCATTTTATCGAAAAAGAGGCTTGCTAGTTTTTGCACATTAGCGTAAACTTCGCGCCCTATTGAAGAATATTTTAGTTGCGTCGATTTGAGGGCGCACAGACGGAGTTAATTATGTACGCGGTTTTCCAAAGTGGTGGTAAACAGCACCGTGTGACTGAAGGTCAAACAATTCGTCTTGAGAAATTAGACGTTGAAACTGGTGCAGCAGTTGAATTTGATTCAGTACTTTTAGTTGCTGATGGTGAGAAAATCGAGATCGGTGTACCGTTCGTAAACGGTGGTAAAGTAACAGCTGAGGTTGTTTCACACGGTCGCGGTGAGAAAGTTAAGATTGTTAAATTTAGACGTCGTAAGCATTCTCGTAAGCAAATGGGCCATCGTCAATGGTTCACTGAAGTTAAAATCACTGGCATTAGCGCTTAATTAGAGGTACTGAGAAATGGCACATAAAAAAGCAGCTGGTAGTACTCGTAACGGTCGCGATTCAGAAAGCAAACGCCTAGGTGTTAAGCGTTTTGGTGGCGAATCAGTTCTAGCGGGTAGCATCATTGTTCGTCAACGTGGTACTCGTTTCCACGCTGGCGCAAACGTAGGTATCGGTAAAGACCACACTATCTTCGCAAAAGCAGATGGTAAAGTTCAATTCGAACAGAAAGGTCCTTTAAACCGTAAATACGTAAATATCGTAGCTGAGTAATCATCTCGATATTTGAAAAACCCCGCCTTTGCGGGGTTTTTTGTTTTAAGGCACATAATAGTGCGTATAAATATATACCTAAGCGCCTTGGCATTGGGTGCTGAATAGGGCACTTAGGTATATAATAGAGTTATTAACAAGCCAATCTTAAAGTGAGTAATCATGAAGTTTGTAGATGAAGTAGAAATTCGTTGTGACGCGGGTGATGGCGGCAGCGGTGTCGTATCTTTCCGACGTGAAAAATATGTACCAGATGGCGGTCCTGATGGCGGCGACGGCGGCGATGGCGGCAGCGTTTATCTACAAGCCGATGAAAACTTAAATACGTTAATTGATTACCAATTTGAGCGTTTTCATAAAGCAGAGCGCGGCACAAATGGTCAAAGCCGTAACATGACTGGTAAAAAAGGCGCTGATTTAACGCTTAAAGTGCCTGTTGGTACACGTATCATTGATGTTGATACTGAAGAGTCATTAGGTGATTTGACCAAGCATGGTCAAAAGGTTGTTGTTGCAAAAGGTGGTTTCCATGGCTTGGGGAATGCACGTTTTAAATCAAGTACAAACCGCGCTCCACGTCAAAAAACACTAGGTACACCTGGTGAAGTTCGCAGCTTACGTCTAGAGCTAATGCTACTTGCAGATGTTGGCTTACTTGGTTTACCAAATGCTGGTAAATCAACGTTTATCCGCAGTGTTTCTGCAGCTAAACCAAAAGTGGCAGATTACCCGTTTACGACGCTTATTCCTAATCTTGGTGTAGTACGCCCAGATGCGAATAAGTCATTTGTAATTGCTGATATCCCAGGTCTAATCGAAGGCGCTTCAGATGGCGCAGGCCTTGGTATTCGCTTCTTAAAGCATTTGGAGCGTTGTCGTGTATTACTGCATATCATTGATGTTATGCCTGTAGATGGTACAAACCCGGTTGATAATGCCTTTGCGATTATTAATGAGCTACACCAATACAGCCCTAAACTTGCTGAAAAGCCGCGTTGGTTAGTATTTAACAAAATTGACCTATTACCAGAAGATGAAGCTGAAGCCCTGTGTAATGAAATTGCCGAAGAGCTAGGTGAAGAGGTTAATGTTTACCGTATTTCTGCTGCGAATAAACAAAATACTCAAGCATTGTGTCATGACATTATGGCGCTACTTGATAGTATGCCGAAAGAGAAATTCGCTGAAGAAGAGAAAGAAGAAGTTGAATTTAAGTGGGATACTTATCATCAGAAAGCGACCTCTCAAGATGATGATGATTGGGATGACGACTGGGATGATGATGACTACGACGTAGAAGTTATCTACCAACGATAAATTTTAAAACTGAAAAGGAGCCATGCGCTCCTTTTTTATTAATAAGAAAAAAGTATTAAGGTTTAGTGTGAAAATTTCAATGATTGCTGCGATGGCAAATAACCGAGTAATTGGCCAAGACAACCAAATGCCATGGCATTTACCCGCCGATCTGCAACACTTTAAAAAAGTAACCATGGCAAAGCCTGTGATCATGGGCCGTAAAACATTTGAATCAATAGGTCGGCCTTTACCGGGTCGTCAAAATATTATTATCACGCGTAATGCTGATTACACAGCTGAAGGTATTGAGGTGGTTACTTCACCAGAGGCTGCGCTGGAATTGGTTGCTGATGTTGAAGAAGTAATGATTATAGGTGGCGGAAATATATACGAACAATTCCTGTCTCAAGCAGATCGTCTATACTTAACTTTTATCGACCTTGAAGTGGAAGGTGATACGCAGTTCCCAGATTACGAAAGTGTTGCTAATTGGACAGTTGCCGAGCAAGAAAAGCATCAGCCTGATAACAAAAACCCTCACTCGTATACTTTTGTAACCCTGTACAAAAATTCGTAACATTATTGCGGTAAAATTAATTAGTTGGTACAATATTACACAATCTTGGTAAGAAAAAAGTATTACATAAGGGCAAAATATGATGAAGTTACCAAATATGTTACTTGCAGCGGCTGTTGTATCAGCGTCAGTTGCGTATACAGCACCAGCAAAAGCTGATGATCAATTAGCGGTTTCTATCTGTGAATATATCGCAGCTGATGATAAAAACCGTTTGCGTAGTAAGCTTAAAAGCTCACGTGTGAAAATTCGTAACATTTTTGATGCTGTGAAATGCAATGGCAATAACATGCTTCGTCATGCAATCGAAAGCGGCGCGGCAGATACTGGTGAGTATATTGTTAAGAACTTATCAAAAAGCTCTTTAGAAGATGGTGCTGATATTGCTTGGGCTGAGTCGAACGGTCACGGTGGTTCACCACTAATCGCTGTTATTAAAGACCGCGCAGGCCTTTAATTTAAGCGCCAAAAGAATTTAAGAAACCGCACTCGTTGCGGTTTTTTTGTGCCTGTAAGGTAAGTAACTTGTTGAGAATCTCTCGTTTATTAAAAACTGGAAGCTTCTAAAGTTGAAGCCTTCCAGTTTGAGGCATTTACTGCTTGTTATTTATGGTAGCTTAAGCAGGTTTCTACTTCGTTCTTCGAACCTAAGATCACCGCCACACGTTGGTGAATAGCGTCAGGTTGAATGTCCATGATGCGCTCAGTGCCTGTAGAAGCTATGCCGCCAGCTTGTTCGATTAACATTGCCATTGGATTTGCTTCGTATAATAAACGTAATTTGTTAGGTTTATTTGGATCTTTCGTGTCGGTTGGGTAAGTAAAAATACCACCACGACATAATACACGGTGCACATCACCCACCATTGCAGCAATCCAGCGCATGTTGAAGTTACGACCACGTGGGCCTGTGTCACCAGCAATTAAGTCATTGATGTAATTTTGCATCGCCGGTTGCCAATGGCGTTGGTTTGAAGCATTGATAGCAAATTCGCTGGTCTCTTCAGGTACGCTTGCAAAATCTTGTGTTAATAAGAAGGTACCGTGCGTTTTATCTAAGGTGAAAAAGCGTGTGCCCTTGCCGGTTGTTAACGCCAGCACGGTTGATGGGCCATATAATACATAACCCGCTGCAACTTGGTTTTTACCCGGTTGCATAAAAATACTAGGATCAGCTGGATCTGAACCTTCAGGCGCCGCCATAATTGAGAAAATCGTACCAACGAGTGAGTTGATATCAGTATTTGATGAGCCATCAAGTGGGTCGAATGCAACAATGTAGTTGGCATCTGGATTACCCGCAACGGTGAAGTCTTCTTCTTCAGAGGCAATGGCTTTTACGTAGCCCGATTCTAATAAAATATCTTTTAAAAGTTGATTAGTTAGAACATCGAGTTTTTTCTGAGTTTCACCCTGAATGTTTTCGTCTAGGGTTGAGCCTAATACGCCAGATAGGGCGCCTTGACCAACACGAAATGAAATTTCTTTACATGCCGCAAGTACCGTTCTGATCAATGAGATCAGTTCACGAGGGCAACCATCTTCTAACAATACCGGTGGGAGTCTACGCATTCTATTTTCCTGATAACGTTGTAGCCAGACATTTTTAGTGTGAGAGAGAATGTCTTAGCAAGCGCTGAATTTCGTCTTAAATAGCTGATTTTTATAAACGGTACTTTATACTGCTTAATACCTATACAGTATTTAAAACGCGAATAACAAAGATAAGATTATGCAAAAAATACCATTACTACGATATCTGCTCTTAGCTGTGCTACTTACTATGATAACTCAAGCACACGCAGCAATTAAGTCTATAAATGATTTTACTGAAAAAATGACTCATTTTTCAGGCTATTTTTCATTTTACTACGACACAGAAAACGGCAAATTGTATCTTGAGGTGGATAAATTCGAGCAACAATTTTTACTACAACAAAGCCTACCTTACGGTGTTGGTTCAAATGATATTGGCTTAGATCGCGGTCAGTTAGGCGATACTCACTTAGTTCAATTTGAGCGTTTTGGCGATAAGGTAATGCTAAGAGCCATCAATACTTATTACCGCGCTAATACTAATAACCTTGCGGAACAACAAAGTATTAAAGAGGCGTTCGCATCGAGTATTTTAGCGGGTTTTAGTGTTGTAGCTCAGTCAGATACTGCGGTACTTGTGGATTACACCCCTTATTTATTAAGCGATGTTCATGGTGTAAGCCGTCGTTTATCGGCAACCGGGCAGGGAAGTTTTAATCTAGATAGCAACCGCAGTGCGGTATATTTAGCACGTTCAAAAGCGTTTGAAAAAAATACAGAATTAGAAGCCGTGCTTACTTTTCATGGTAATAACCCAGGAAAGTATGTACGCCAAGTGAGCGCAGACCCTTATGCGCTGACAGTACATATGCATCACTCATTAATTGAATTACCTGATGATAACTACACCCCGCGCAAGTTCCACCCTCAAGCAGGTTTTTGGAGCATTGAACACAAAGATTATGCGGCAGCGCTGGGTGAGTCTATGTATGTGCGTTACATCCCGCGTCATCGTTTAGCAAAAAAAGATCCGAGCCTGCCAATCAGCGAGCCCGTTGAACCGATTGTTTATTACTTAGATCCGGGCGTACCAGAGCCAGTTAAAACAGCGTTACTTGATGGTGCTAAATGGTGGAATGATGCCTTTAATGCAGCAGGTTATAAGAACGCATTTATCGTTAAAGTGCTCCCTGATGATGCCGACCCTATGGATATTCGCTACAACGTAATTCAATGGGTGCACCGTGCAACCCGTGGTTGGTCGTATGGCAGTTCAGTGATTGACCCTCGAACTGGCGAAATTATCAAAGGCCATGTGACACTGGGTTCACTGCGTGTTCGTCAAGATATCTTAATTGCAGAAGCATTAGCAGCTCCCTATTTTGAAGGCAATGAAATGGCTAAGCGCTTACAAGCCATGGCACTTGATCGTATTCGTCAATTAAGCGCACATGAAGTTGGACATACTTTAGGTATTTCGCATAACTTTGCAGCGTCAGTGGCAGACAGAGCCTCTGTAATGGATTATCCACACCCACTACTGAGCTTTGATGAGCAAGGTAAATTAGATGTAAGCCGAGGCTATGCTGCTGGCATGGGCGTGTGGGATACCCAAGTTATTAAATATGGTTATAGCGATTTCACTAATCAAGATGAAGCACAGCAATTGGCTGCTATTTTAGCCGAGAACAAAAGCAAAGGGTTGGAGTTTATCTCAGACAGTGATGCCCGCGCTCAAGGGGGCGCTCACCCAACTGGGCATTTATGGGATAACGGCAGTTCACCGAGTGATGAGCTTATGCGGGTACTAGATGTTCGTAAACAAGCGCTGACGAGCTTTGGTATCGAAAACATCAAAACGGGCACAGCTTTATCACAACTAGAAGAAATGCTGGTGCCACTTTATTTGTTCCACCGCTATCAAGTTGAAGCGGCGGTTAAATTAATTGCCGGTGTAAATTACGAATACGAAGTTCGTGATGGTTCACAACCAAAAGGGGCGCAGGTTGTGGCAAAGCAAACACAACAAGCGGCAGTGGATGCCGTACTTGCGACATTAAAAGCTGAGAACCTTGTTTTGCCTGAGTCGGTATTAGCGCTTATTCCACCAAAAGCGTATGGTGAATCTAAATCACGCGAAAGTATTGTTGGTCGCACAGGACTAACGCTTGATGCGATGGCGCTGCCTGAAGTTGCTGCAGCACATAGCTTGAGCCTACTTTTTAATAGCCAACGCATTAACCGTTTAGCACAGCAGCAAGCACGAAGCGATGCATTTTATGGTTTAGATGCGTTATTAGCACAAACTTATCAGCAAGTTTTTGAGCAAAAAATTGCTTCAGGGATGGCAGGTAAAATTAGCCAACGTGTACAGCTTTTAACTGCAAAACAGTTTGCCGATTTAGTGGCAAGCAATGAGGTGGCACCCGAAGTACAAGCACAGCTTCGTTACTACTTAGCTAAACTTGCAAAGAGTTACCAGCAAGAATCAATGCTAGGCAGTGTATCCGTTGGCAACAGTGCATTTAAGCAATATTTAAGCGAGCAAATCAGTCACTTTTTAGAAAGCGGTGAATGGCCTGCAAACTTTAAAGTGTTGCCAATGCCACCGGGTTCGCCAATTTAACTCACCTTTCTTTTAAGACGCCTAGCATAGCTAGGCGTTTTACTTGCATAAAATTGGATATTTGCTAATCTAGCGGCCTTCCTTTTTTGTCTTTTTGAGGTGTATATGGCGTTCTTTTTTCGCTCGTTGTTAGCAGCGGCCATTACATTCTCTAGCTTTTCCAGTTACGCAACCCTAGAAAAAAAACAATGCGATGTAGAGCTAAGCCATGGCTTGATCATCACTGATGATGTCATTCGTATTGTTGATAAAGGTCAAACTCGCGTACAAATCAACAACGATAACCAATTGTTTATACGTGGTTATTGGGTTGATTTAAGCCCAGAAGAAAGCCAAGTTGTAGAGCAGTTCAGCCGCGGTATCAGGCAAACCGTCCCTGAACTTGTTGACCTGGCGACCGATGGTGTAAACCTTGGCTTAAGTGCTATCGAGCAAGTTGTTGAGGGCATGTCAGACAAAGAGCCTGAAGTGCTAAAAACTCAACTGCAATATGTTGAGCGTGCACTAATGGATAAATTTAAGCGTGGCGATGATTTTTTCTTTATTGCTCCGCAGTCGCTGTCGAAAATCGATGACTTTTTTACCAAAGAAATCAGCCAAAAAATTCACTCTGCAGTTCACGGTTCACTTGGCGCTATTTTAGTTTCGCTAGGTGATGCCTTTAAATCGCGCGAAGGTAACATCGAAGACCGTATCAATGATATGGGGCAGCGTATGGACATCATCTCAAAAGAAATTGATAAATCACTACAAAAGAAAGCAGAGCAATTAGAGATGAAAGCCTCAGAATACTGTGAGTGTTTGAACTCATTAGATGTCACTGAGTCACGATTACAACAAATGGTGCCGGGGATGGCCGATTTTGATTTGGTACAAATAAAGTCTTAATACGAACTTAAAACGAAAAAGCCCAGCAGTTGCTGGGCTTTTTCGTTTTTACTTGTTTGAATTAGCTAAACTTAGCGGTTTCAGTTTCTAAATCGCTAGTAAGGCCTTTGATCAAATCGGTTGCTGTATGAGCCTGATTAGATACATTAGCCGTTTGTGAAGCCGTGTCTGAGATAGTTACGATGCGCTTGGCGGTGTCTTCACCAGCATCAAGCTGCTCTTTTGCAGCAATAGCTATCTGATGGCTCATTTGCGCGATTGCGCTGAGTGAGCTGGCAACGCGTTTTAGTTCTTCATTGGCTTTAGTCGATTTTTCTACGGTTTGTTCACTGGTACTCATACTGAGCGAAACAGATGACTTGGCATCTTGGGTTGCAGCTTGTAGTTTGCCAATCATATTGCGGATTTCTTCAGTGCTGGTCTGTGTGCGTTGGGCAAGCCCACGAACTTCATCAGCAACCACAGCAAAACCTCGTCCTTGCTCACCTGCACGGGCAGCTTCTATTGCCGCATTAAGCGCAAGTAAGTTAGTTTGTTCGGCAATACCTTGAATAACACTCAGCACATTTGCGATGTTATTTACTTCATCATCAAGCACTTGAATATTATTACCAGCGCTGTCAATTTGCTGCTCTAAAAGCGCGATGGTATCAGCAGCCTCGCTGGTTAAGTGGCTGGCACTTTGACCTTGTTGCTCAGCTTCTTGCACTGAGTAAGCGGCTTGCTCAGCATGTTCTACAACAGTTTGTGCTGAGGCTGTTAACTCGGTAATAGCTGAAGCTACCATTTGAGTTTCTTCGTTTAGGCTACGAGTGAGTTTGTCGAGCTCAACAGAGCGATATTCGTTATCGACACTTTGATTTTTTAAGCTATCTGTAACCCCTTTAATGCCACCAACAACGCCGCGTAACCCTTGCTGCATATAATGCATGGCTGCAATAATGCTTTCAGGTGGGGTATCTTGGCGAATATGTGAGTTTAAGTTGCCACGAGAGACATTCTTAACAATACCAATTACTTCATCAATTTCGCCGCCTAAGGCATTGGTGAGTGATGAGCCAAAGCGAGCAATGGCAAAGGTCAGCGCAATGGCAATAAGCATAGATAAGCCCAGCAGCCACTTTGCAGTATTCCAATAACGTTCATCAACTTCTTTGGCGCTAATGCCTGTACCTACATACCAGCCAAACAGCGGTGTTTTTTGTACTACAGAGGTTAAATCAACGGTTTCACCATCTCGCACTGAATCCCAGTGATAGGTGATGATTTTATTGGTCGTGTTACCCACGAGATTTTCGACCATACGGCCGATACTGTTGCCGCTGGCATCTTTAAAATCGTTAAAGCTGGTGCCGTGTAGTTCTGGGTCGTGCGGAGTGGCGACAAAATCTAAGTTGTTGTCGACGACATACACATATTCTGAGTCGTGGTATTTATTTTCTCGAAGTACCTGAATAGCGAGTTTCTTTGCTTGTGCTTCTTCGAGTTGATTGCTTTTAACCATCAACTCAAATTGCTCAACAATATTGGTGGTGCTCTTCATGAGCTGGTTGATACGCGCGATGTTGTCGCTTTCGCTGGCATGGCGTAAAGATTGTAAGCCAAGTAATGCTATCGCCGATAACGCAATAAACATAGCGATAGCAAATAAGGTGATTTTTGTTTTTAAAGCTAATCCTGATAACACAGTCAGCCTCCTTTATTATTTCCCCTGTTAACTTCTACCACGTTTGTCTGGTTTTATTAAGGAAAAATGACAGCGTTATCATGATTTTTACTCAAGTACCTATTTAGAGCTTCAGTTCGGCTTCTGTCAGGGCACGATATTCACCGCTTGCAAGGTTTTCATCAAGGGTGATGTCTGCTATTTTTTCACGATGTAATTCAACAACTTTATTACCTACAGCTGCAAGCATTCGTTTAACTTGATGGTATTTACCTTCGCAAATTGAAAGGCGTAAGCTGTAACTTGCAAGCTTTTCAACAATAGCAGGGCGGGTTAGTTCTTTTTCGTTGTGTAATTGCACCCCTTGCTCTAATGCTGCAATGGCTTCTTCATCAATAGGTTCTTGAGTTTCAACTAAATAGGTTTTGAATTTGTTATGCTTTGGTGCAGTAATTTTGTGTGACCAGTCGCCGTCATTGGTGATGATCACTAACCCTGTGGTGTCGATATCTAAACGGCCTGCAACATGAAAGTCGCTCATATTTGGTTCATCAAGTAAATCAAATACAGTCGGGTGAAGGTCATCTTTATTGGCACATACATAGCCAGCTGGTTTATGGAGCATGAAGTAGCGTTTGCCTAAAAATACCAGTGGCTCGCCTTGCCAGCGCACATCGTCATCTTGGTTGATTGAATAATCAAATGAGGTGATCACCTCGCCATTAACGGTGGCGTATTTACGTTTGATACCTGCTTTGGTTTTACTGCGAGGTAACTCGGCAATATGGCTAATAAATTTATCTAAACGGCATGGAAATTTCATTGGGATCACATTTTTAGTCGGCTACAATGGCGGCGAGTATAGCGGATACTAGTTACCTATGACAGTACAGCAAGGACAAATATTACAGCATTACCAAGCACAAATAGCCAAAGGTGATTTGCAAGAAGACCGTGCCCAGCGCACAGCGATTAATGCTCTGGATAATCTAGCCATAGAACTGGCTGCACCAAGCCATTGGTGGCAAAGCGCTAAGCCAATAAAAGGGGTTTATTTGTATGGTCCAGTAGGGCGTGGTAAATCCATGTTAATGGACGTGTTTTTCAAGCTTGTTGATATTGAAGCTAAGCAGCGTTTGCACTTTCATCATTTTATGAAGCAAGTGCATGAGCGCTTAACTCAGCTGCAAGGGCAGAAAAATCCGCTGACGGTGATTGCTAAAGAGTGGGCAGAGCACATTCGCTTGATTTGTTTTGATGAGTTTTTTGTGTCTGATATTGGCGATGCCATGATCTTAGGTGGCTTATTCAAAGCCCTGTTTGAGCAACAAGTAGTGTTAGTGGCAACGTCAAACTGTCAGCCAGAACAGTTATATCGTAACGGTTTGCAGCGCGCACGATTTTTACCCACTATCGATTTATTAAATGAGTATTGCCATGTTTTAAGTGTTGAAGGCGATACAGATCATCGCTTTCGCTTTGGTAAACAAACCGAACATTATTTTATTAATAACAAAGAGGCACTAACAGAGCGCTTTTTAAAGCAAGAGCAAGTAATACAAAGGCAAACAACGATAGAGGTTTGCCACCGCGAGCTTAGCTGTATCTTGCTCGCTCAAGACGCCATTATGTTTGATTTTATGACGCTTTGCTCAGGACCTAGAAGCACCGCGGATTATATTGATTTGGCAGAGCGTTTTCAGCGGGTGTATTTACTCAATGTGCCAGTAATGGGGCGCGGAGCCACAGGCAAACAAATTGTGCATGGTATTGAAGATAGCTACCAGCGAGAAAAGCAAGATTTACAAGAACACTTTTTAGATGATGAAGCGCGGCGCTTTATTGCTTTGATTGATGAGTTTTATGATCGCAGCCGATTGCTGGTGATTTCGGCTGAGGTGGGCATTAGCGATTTATATCAAGGCCAAAAGCTGGCATTTGAATATGCGCGTACCGAGTCTCGATTAGTTGAGATGCAAAGCTGGCATTGATAAAGAAACACGCCACTGAGGCGTGCTTCTTATTTTCGAGCGCTGAGGCTAGAAGCTGTATGATACACCTATGTATGCATAGCGCCCCTTGCCACCACCGTATTTTGAATAATAATTACCGCGGCCTGATGGGTAAAAGTCCCCTTTATTATCAAAAAGGTTATTCACACCACCAAATAAACGTAAATCACTTTTGTTAGACAGTCCTAATTTATAAGAAACTGACAAATCATGTCTTAGGTATGAGCCGTAATCTTGAAAAGCTAGTTTTTCAGGGTTCGTAACGCATTCATCGCTTCCTTCTGCGCAGCGTTCATCATTATCTGCTAAGTAGCCTAAGTATTCTTCTTCTCTACTTTGGCTTGCTTTAAATGAGCCTAAGTATTTAGTACGCCAACGGATCCGTAACTCATCTTTTCGCCAAGTTAAAGACATTGAAGCTTTATCTTTACTTTCGCCATAGCCCGCATAATGTGTAGTCACTTTACCGCCATCAGGGCTTTGGTATGTTTGCGAGTTCTCGATGACATGATTGTAGTCAAGTTTAAATGCCAACTGACCTAAACTTTGTAAATCATATTCATACTGAGCTGAAACATCATAACCACGTGCAGTTAGCTCATCGAGGTTGTATTTACGTTGTACTATTTCAATGATATTACCTTCATCATTACGGGTAATATCATTACAAAAAGAATTATTTTCACCCCATTGTGTACCTGAGTCATAACACTCTCGTTGAATATTATCATTACTTAATTCAGAGATAGCATCTGAGACAGATATGTCATAAAAATCAATCGCAAGATTAAAATCAGGGATAAACTGAGGGGCAATACTCACACCGAAAGTATAGGTATCAGCGGTTTCTTCTTTGAGCTCTTTATTACCCACACCCGGTGAATAACGGTTGTTATCATCATCAAATTCAAAGTTAGGATCTTCTGCAATTAGGGCTGCAAGTGTTGGCTCTTTGCGGCAGTTATCATGCCCTGCGTCAGTTGATGTAGCTGTTAGACCATCACAGATATCATCATAGCTGTCATAGTCGCCGCGTGGTGGTGATAATAATTCTGTGATAGTTGGGGCACGTTGAGCACGGGCATAGTTAGCTCTAAAAGCATAGCCGTTAGTAATTTCCCACATTACGCCTAATTTATAACTGGCAACAGTCCCGACATTATTCATACTGTAGTTAGCTACACGTAAAGATAGGTCTGTATCAAGTGACTTTGCAAATGTTGCATCCCTTAAAAGCGGTAGTGCAAGCTCAGCAAAAGCTTCATATACATCAACTTCACCATAAAAAGTAGGCACATAATTAAAAGTAATACCGCCTGCTCTTATATCATCACTGGTTTTGAGGTCTTGGCTATCTTTGCGGTATTCACCACCAAACACAGCTGCAACTGGCCCTGCAGGGAGCTCAAACAGGTCACCAGTAATGTAGCCTACCGCACCATATTGTTTTATCTCGGTATCAATAATTGGGTTGCTGCGGATCCAAGCGGCCATCTCTTCGGTAATAGAGCCTTCACCAAATAAGTTAATTGCTACACAGCCTTCTGCGCGAGCCGCTTCATCAATACACTGAATTGTGCCATCAGCTAACTCTTCAGCTTGTAAAGCTTGATTAAGTCTAACTGTATTTAATTCATTGCTTCGTACTTGATGTTGTTTAAATCGACCATAGCTGACTGAAAAATCCCAGTCCCACTCGTCATTAAATAGAGTGCCTTGAAGGCCAGCCCAGCTGCGAATAGTTTTTCGACTATTGTCAGTAGTGATGTTACCAACCTCATGAAAGCGACGATCCCAATAAATACGGTCTTTGTATGGGTTTGCATCAAGAATCTCTTGTGGAACATACGGATTGTCAATTGGAATATAACCCGGTTTTACAAGCCCTAAAGGCTCACCTGTAGCCGGATCAAACTGCGGTGCTGTGGCACCCTCATATTCGTCTTCTGGTGATTTATGATTGAACGAATCACTGTCACTGTATTGCACTTGCGCGTAAAACATCACATTGTCAGTAAGGTCATAATCAATTTTAACTGCAGTAGAGAAGTTATCGCTTGGTACATCAAGCATTACATACTGATTTGAATTGATCCCATAAATTTCTTCATTACCTTTCCAATCATCACGCAGGGTTTGTCCGTCGTACCAGAACTGTGTGTCGTTTTTGCCATTTTCTAAAAACACACCACCAGAAAGACCATCACTTTTACTCACCCAATCAGCTTGCGTGATGTCGCGCATACATTGATCGCCATCTGCTGTTTGCATTACATTACACATGCGCTCTTTATCGTAATCGTAGCTATCTTCTATTTGTGCGCGTTTACGGTCGTAAAAAGTCATACCGAAATCACGGTCCCAGTTTGAACTGAAATAAGCATAGCCGCGACCATCATCGAATGACGTACCATAGTTTAAGTCGAGGCTAAACTCTTTACTGCCTCCTTCAGTTGACTCGCCAGTTTTAGCTTTAAAATCAAACCCTTCTTTTTTTGATTGAGTGATGATATTAACAACACCGGCCACAGCATCGGCACCATAAGTTGCAGATGCACCGCCGCTTATTATTTCAACGCGATCAACCATGCCGCTCGGAATAGTATTTAAACTGACATAGTTGCCGCTGTAGCTATTAGAAACTACACGACGGCCATCGATCAGCGTTAAGGTGCGATTAGGGCCTAAGTTACGTAGTTCAACTGTTGATAGACCGGTAGTTGAAACGCTTGATTGGCTGGTGGTGTTACCGATGCTCTCGCTAAGAGCTGGCATGTTATCAACTAAAATATCTGATAAGTTGCTTAATCCTGTATCGGAAATAGCGTCACGATCCATCGTTACTAAGGGGGTTGAAATGGAAAAACTATCACGCTTTATTCGTGAACCTGTCACGACAATTTTTTCAGGTTCTTCAGTTTGCTCATTGGCTGTTGGGGTGGTATTGGCAGTGCGAGCTATTTCAGCCTCATCTGCAAAAGCATGTTGACTAAAACCACTGGCAACGGCAAGTGCAATGGCACAAGGTTTGGTTAGTAAATTTCTCACAGGCGTTCCTAGTTGTTATATTTTTAGTTTTTAGAACCAGAGTGATGCTCTTTTTAAGGGCAGTTAAAATTTACAGCGAACAACACTCTGGTTGGTCGGTATTGACGTTAAAATAATTATAGAAATGTGAACTTAACTACAATCTTAGGTTGCTCGTTTATGTCTCTATTTTATATCTATTGAATATCTATTCATTTAAAAACAGTGCGTTAGGAAAATTCTTATTGTTAATTAAATTGCAATTCTAGACTGGTTAATACTTGGCTTTTACGTTAGATTGGTAGGGGCTTACACTGCTGTTTATCTAAAATGAGGTTTTATTTAGAGTTAATGGAAACATCGAATCGCGCTTATCAGCTGGGCCCATGTGTTGTTAACCCGCTCGAAAATAAACTGATATGCAATGGCAGTGAACAGCTTTTGCAGCCTAAATTCATTGAGCTATTAGGCTGTTTAGTTGGGCGCTACCCTGAACCTATCACCCGTGAAGATCTTATTAACCATGTGTGGGAAGGTAATTTTTATGTTGGGGAAAAAGCGTTAACGAATGCTATTTGGCATTTACGAAAAACATTTAAAGAACTCGACCCAGAACAAACTTATATAGAGACATTACGTAAAACGGGTTACCGGGTACTGTTAAAGCCTGAACCAATAGCTACAGCCGATGAAGTAAAAACCGAGGGCTTTAGTATCACAGCAGTACAAATAAGGCAGTTGTTTGTGGCTTTTTGTTTAATAAGCCTAGTGGGAATGTATTGGTTGTTTTTATCGCCCTCAGAGCAAATCAATTCAAGCTTTGTGTTGCCACTTAATAGCATCGAGAGTGTGACGGCAAGCCCTGGTCGTGAGATTTATCCTTCAATTTCAGATGATCAACACTATTTGGTGTATTCATGGCGACAACTTGGTAAACAAAATAACCTCTATTTACGCGATTTACATTTTCCTGAACACCCAGCCAAGCAATTAACAGACTCACCTTTTACCGAAGGACGCTCTGTGTTTAGCCCAGACTCAAATACTTTATACTATTACCGAATGGCGTCAGATGTTTGTGAAATTGTAAAACTGTCTTTGGTGAATGCCACCAGTGTTGTACTTGGCGAGTGCAGTAATAGCTATGCAGCAGATCTTGATATCAGTAGTGATGGCAAAACTCTAGCCTATATTGCAGATCACACTGGGCAGTCAGGCAACAGGGTGACTCGTATCAAGCTACTTGGGTTACAGGAAAAACAAACAAAAGAAACAGTTATTCCTTGTAATGATGACTGCGAAACTGTGTATGAGTCAGTGTCGTTTTCGCCCGATGCACAGCGAGTTGTGGTTACGCGTAATGTTAAAAACAACCAAAAAGCGTTGTTTTTAATAGATGTAAAAACAGGGCAAAGCCAACGGCTAACTCATGATTTTGTTGATATTCATGGTGTAGATTGGCATCCGTCTAAAGAGCAATTGGCGTTTAGTGCAGTTGAGGGCGCTAAGCGTTATGGCTATTTTTATGATATTAAGAATAAAACCTTAATCAACACGCAAATTGCTGGTATGAGTTCACCTAACTTCAGTGGCGATGGGAGTGTTTATTATCATCAATGGGATTTAGATAAGGTAATCACGCGACTGAAAATAGACGAACAGGTGGCAAGCTCGCCATTTTCTATGTTGTCGACTAACTTTAGCTCGCTCTTTCCCGAGTATAATCAGCAACAGAATAAACTGCTGTATGTGTCGAATGAGTCAGGCAGTTCGCAGCTTTGGATTGTAAACCCCGATAGTAGCTCGCGAAAACAGCTTACTAATATTTCACATAGTATCGCTGAGATCCGTGACCCGACCTGGTCAGCCGATGGACGTTATATCTTGTTTTCATTGAACGATAACGGCAGCGCTCGTTTATATTTTTATGATTTCAAAGTAGAGCAAAGCCAACAAATCGAACTGCCATTTAGCTATGCTGCTAAACCTAAGTTTAGTGCTGATAGTCAGCATTTTTTAGTCTCTGATGGTGACTATCTTTACCGTTATGATTTATCAGGAAAAAACCAAGGAAAAGCTGTTGAAATGCCAGCACAGTATGGCGTTGAAACACAATCGGGCGATATTTTATTTACCAATTCGCGCCATGCTATTTGGATTAAACATCATGATACAGGTGTTGAAGAAATGCTGGTGAACGATGTTAAGTTGGCGCGCAAATATGCGTGGTTACGAGTAGCAAAAAACGCGTATCATGAAGGGCGTATTTATTATTATAAAGAGCGCCGAGGTGATTATCGTATTAGCTACTATGACTTAGCTAGTAAACAACATCATGATTTAATTGCTTTGCCTGAGCGCGCATATAGCCGTTCATCGGGTCTGACCTACATACCCGATGAACGTTGGTTGGTTTACACTGCGTATCTATCGCCTGAGATAGAAATCAAGCGTTTACCCGCAGCTTATTTACCAAAGTAAGCTAGCACTTACGATAGATATCAGCATCAATATCATAAATATTAACGCTTAGACTATACGAGCGGCGGCAGTATGTTCTTAAGCAATTTAATAATTGCTCACTAAGCATCTGCTTTTGCTCTACGGTTCTTCCTGCCATAATTGATGCGCCGATGTGTATAAAGCCATCTTTACCTTCACCTAATTCGTAATGTTGATAAGCGATTGCACGAGTCTTTATGGTCGAAAGATCAAATAAGCCTGAGTCAAAAACGGCTTGGTGAACTTTTTCAACTAACACTTGTGGCAGAATTGGCAAGTCTTCTGAGTGTTCTATAACAATGTGCGGCATGGGGTCTTCCTTAAAAGCGGTAACTAAAACCGATGTTTGTCTGAAATTGGTTTAACACATCACCATCAAAGTGCCATAGACATTGGTCGTCTTCTGATGTTGGCAATGTGCACGATACGTTACTTGCATTATTTACAATAGTTGCCAGCCAGCGAGTTTCAACATAAACCCGTGCTTGTTCAGTAAATAAATAATCTGCGCCAGCATAAAGGCCAGAGGTAAAATATGTATCAGAGTCGGCAAAGTCAGTGCTGACGTGATTTGCGCCAATTTGGGCACCAACAAAACCAACTATACGGTCAGCTAATGGCACTTCAACGGCACTTTGAAATAGCAGGTATTGCATCTCGACTTGCTTGTTGGTTTGGTCTTTCATATCAAGTTCGGTTGCAGAATAAAAGAACCCATAACGAGCATTATCAATAGTTCTATCTAGGCTGACAGTAAAATGGCTGTCATCCTCAAGCTCAATTTTAAGGTTTTCTTCGGTTTGCACCGAGTTAGTAAAGTTTTTGCCGAAACCAGCGCTAATAGAGTAGTCAGCGTGAGCGGTACTACTTAAGAACATTAAACACAGTAAACCAAGCGATTTTTTCATTGTTTAGGTGCTCGTTGTTGAAGATATTTTGAGATAGTATTGAAACATAGCAAGCAAATCGTTGTAAACGGACAACTATCGCTTTTTAATAAGGAACACTAGGATGAAGTTACTAAAATTAGCTGCACTTACTGCGCCACTGATTTTGTTGAGCGGTTGCTCGGATGATGCAGCTTCGGTGAGTTTGGGGCTATTCACTACCAAAGATATTAAAGTGGTATCACAACAAGACCCGCTTATAAGCGGTGTTACTTGCCATATTAGCCATATTGAAGCGAATCTTGATTTTGCTGATCCATCTGATATGTCTATTGCTTGTCGTCAAACAGGACCTATAACCGCTGAACAATTACAACAAATTGACCGCAGTAAATCGGGCGAAGTGGTGTTTAAGTCATCGAAAAGTATTTTGTTTAAGTCGTTAAAAGTGCGTCGTATTTATGATGCGCCAACACGCACTTTATTATATTTGTCTTATTCAACGAAAGAGTCGAGCGGCAGCCATCATCATGCTTTATCAACCGTGCCTCTTTACAATACGGATGCATGGCAGTGGGCACAATCACAAGAGTAATTTATGTTAGCGTTATTTAAGTCAGCCCCACTTGTTGATGAGCAAGAGCAGCAGTGGTTAATCGATACCTTTTTATGGGCTGTTGAACACTTTGATAGTGAATATTTTTTAAAACACACACAAATCATTTTACCTAACGGGCAGTTCTTTCCGGATAGGGTATCGAGCGTCAGTGAAATGGCTGAAAAAGTATTTAGCCGAGTTGTTGATTATGCGGGGATGCAGGCGTGGCCAATTAACTTAGTTGCGCCATCTGGGCTTACACCTCAGGTGTTTCCGCATTTTGAATTTCAAGACAATTTACGCGGTAGCGAGGCGAGTTTAATTGTGCCGGCAAATCATCCGGTGAATATCTCGTTTAACCCGAACCAAATCAATCAACCGCAAGATTTAGTGGCAAGTTTTGCTGGTACCTTAGCAACCATTTTGATTCACCATGTAGGTGTATTACCGCCCGGTGGTAAAGAGTACTTACCGCAAGCGAGCGATGCGTTGGCATGCTATTTAGGCTTTGGGGTGATGATGAGTAATACGGTGTATCAATTTAAAGGAGGCTGCGGCTGCGGTTATAACCCTTATGCTAATCGCCAAGCGGCGTTGACTGAGCCACAAACGCTATTTATGCATGCGCTGGTTACGCATTTTAAAGGGGATAATCAGTCGAAGAAGTTTTTAAAGCCCCATTTACGCAGCCAATATAAAAAAGCGCAAAAGCAAATTAAAGCATTGGTGAGTGACAGTGCAAATCCGTTGTTATTAGCATTAGATGAACAAGCAGTAGGGTAATATTGAGTGCAGTATTTAGATGAGTTTTTATTGATAGCCATTGCTCACTTTTTTGCGGTAGCAAGCCCAGGCCCTGACTTTGCAATTGTACTAAAGCAAAGTATTCAACAAGGTCGTAAAAATGCGCTTTGGACCAGTGCAGGGGTTGGTGCGGCTATTTTGCTGCATATTGCTTATTGTGTATTAGGTGTGGCATTAATTTTATCCCAGTCACCTAGCTTATTCATGGCTTTAAAATACCTTGCAGGGGCTTATTTGGCATACTTGGGTGTGCAAGCTTTACGAAGCGCAAAACCTAGCGATAGTGAACAGCAAACCCTTTCTCCTGCTGAGCCTGAATCTGTGTATAAAGCATTTCGACGCGGCTTTTTTACCAATGCCCTTAATCCCAAAGCAACACTGTTTTTTATGTCGTTGTTTACTCTTGTAATAAGCCCTGAAACACCTGTTGTAGTGCAGGCTGGTTATGGCGTGTATATGGCAATGGCGACTTGGCTGTGGTTTTCATTTTTATCATTGGTGTTATCAAAAGCATCAGTGCGAGCATTTTTCTTAAAAAGCGGATACTGGTTTGATAGAGGCATTGGTGTGATCTTAATTGCCTTAGCTATTCGCGTTGTTGTGTGAGGTAAGTATGGCGCTATATAACTTTTCATTTGGTTCAAATATGTCATCGAGCAGATTGCTGGCAAGGTTACCTGAAGCAAAGCGGGTAGGCACAGCTACTTTAAAGGGCTATGAGTTGACGTTTGATATGGTAAGTACCGACGGCTCTGCAAAGTGTAGCGTGCGTAAAACAGATCAGGCAGATGCCTTGGTATATGGTGTTGTGTATCAGTTAAACGAAGCTGAAAAGTCGATTCTTGATGATATCGAAGGGCCGCGTTATGACTGTGTAGATATCACTGTTGAACTACTAGATGGCGAGCAACTTGCTGCCCATTGTTATATCGCTAACACCTTGGATGAGTCTTTACTGCCATTCGACTGGTATCTTCAGCATGTTCATCGCGGAGCGCTTGAAGCAGGTGTACCAAATCATTACAGTGAAGCAATACTCGCAAGGCCAAGTTGCGATGATCCAGATAAAACCCGAGCAGCGAAAGAGTTCGCTATTCACAACAATAAAAATCACCAAGGGATATTATGATATTTCGTAAATTAGCCGTTGCAGCGGCGCTGTTATCGAGCTGTTCGTTTTACAGTTATGCCGATATTGATACTAAAAAAATTGAAAAAGTAATCGAAACGTCAATGGCACGTTTTGACGTACCGGGTATGGCTGTAGCGATTGTTGAAAATGACCAGGTCGTGTTAGCAAAAGGTTTTGGTGTATCTCACCTTGATACCGGTAAAAAAGTAAATAAAGACACCTTATTCGGTATCGCGTCAAACACCAAAGCATTTACCGCAGCAGCGTTAGCTAAATTAATTGATGAAGGTAAGCTTAGCTGGGATGACAAAGTAATTGATCATCTTCCTGAGTTTCGTCTGTATGACCCTTACGTAACACGTGAAATGACCATTCGCGATTTATTAAGCCACCGTAGCGGTTTAGGTTTAGGGCAAGGCGATTTAATGATTTGGCCAGATACTGACAAATCGATTGATGAAATTATCGCAGGTCTTAAATACTTAAAACCAGCGAGTAGCTTCCGTAGTAAATACGCCTATAACAACTTAATGTTTGTAACAGCCGGTGAGGTAGTAGCCCGTGTTTCAGGCATGAGCTGGAATGATTACATCGAGAAGAATATTCTTCAGCCACTTGATATGAAAAACTCACGTGCAGGTTTTTCACGCATTCCTAGTAGCAATAAAAACTGGGCGACGGGTCATATTCCAATGGATGGCCAACTACATCCATTTTTTGTGAACTACCTTGAAGATTTTCGTGGCGCTGGTGCGATTGCATCAAGCGTAAGCGATATGAGCCAATGGCTACGCACGCAGCTTGCTCATGGCAAAATGCCAAATGGCCAGCAGTTATTTACAGAAAAGCAGCAGCAACAAATGTGGCACCCGCACATTACGTCAATGGCATCAAAAAGTGCTTATGAAGCTTACCACCAACAATTTAGAGGTTATGGTTTAGGCTGGAGCATTGAAGATTTCCACGGCATTAAAAAGCTAGGCCATGGTGGTGGTATCTTAGGCATGGTGTCTCAAGTGACATTATTACCAGAGAAAAACCTCGGTATTGTTATTTTGAGTAACCAGCAAGCATTCAGCGCGCTTTCTGCGGTGACTTACGAAGTATTAGAAGATGCATTAGATCTTGAAGATAAAGACTGGGTTGAAGACCTTGCTAAAAAGCACTTTGAAGGTAAAAAAGAAGCTTACGCAAACGCAAAACCAGAAACACCTGCTGATTATCAAGCGAAACTACCAAACATCAACTACACAGGCACGCTGCACGATAACTGGTATGGTGATGTGGTAATCGAGGAGTTAAATGAGCAGCTACGTATTGATTTTACACATACAAAGCGTTTGAAAGGTCAGCTGGAGCATTACACCGGCAATACGTTTATTGTGAAGTGGGATGAAAAGTTACTCGAAGCAGATGCTTACATTGAGTTTCAAATGAGCCCTGATAACCGAGTGAGTAGTGCAAAAATGCGCGCTGTCTCAACGGCGGTGACAGACTTTAGTTTTGACTTTAGGAATTTAGATTTACGCGCTAAAAAGTAAACCAAAGTCGCAAAGCCACCATTAGGTGGCTTTGTTATACTGGGGGAAAATAATTCAAGGAGCGTATTATGAGAACGGCAGTTATCTCACATCCATTTTGTCGTAAACATAAAATGATTGAGGATCACCCCGAATGCCCTGCGCGTTTAGATGTGATCACCGACCGCTTGCTAGCAAGTGGTGTTGATATAGCAATTACTCACTTACAAGCTCCTAAAGCCAGCCGCGACGACTTTTTACGTGCTCATGATGAACCTTTGGTAAGCCATGTAGAGCAAACAATTCCAGATGAAGGACTTGCTGAATTAGACGGCGACACTTGGTTGTGCCCAGATTCAATGAAAGCGATTGAACGAGCCGTTGGTGCTGGATTACTCGCCGTTGATGAAATCCTTGCTGATAAGCTGGATGCCGCGTTTTGTTCTGTTAGACCACCTGGGCATCATGCAAACCGCAGCACCTCTGCAGGATTTTGCGTTTTTAATAACCTAGCCATTGCCGTGAAGTACGCGCAAAGCAAAGGTGTAAAACGCATCGCTATTTTGGACTTTGATGTACACCACGGCAACGGCACACAAGATATATTTTTAGATGATGACACTGTGTTGTTTTGCTCTTTGTTTCAACACCCGTTTTACCCAAATACCGCCGTTGAAAATAACGCGACGTTAGTGAACTCACCGCTGCCAATTGCCAGTGATGGTAATGACTTAAAAGCTGTTTACCTTGAGCAGTGGCTACCAAAACTCAATGAATTTAAACCTGAACTATTGTTTATTAGTGCCGGGTTTGATGCTCACCTTGAAGATGACATGGCAAGCCTGAAGTTTGTTGAAGATGATTACGCATGGCTAACCACGCAATTAGCTGAATTTTGTCAGCAGCAAGGTTGCAAAGGGATTATCTCTTATCTTGAAGGGGGCTATGCTTTATCAGCCCTTGGTCGCAGTGCCGTTGCGCACATTAAAGCGCTGGTGGATGCCCCTTAATCTACCAGCATCGCAAAGGCTTGCGGTGGTGTAAGCCGAGTAACCTTACTTAAGCAGCACACTCCTTCTTGTGCTAGATATTCTGTCACTCTATTCGCAAGTTCAACGTCAGTTAACGCTTTCACGCTTTCTCCCTGCAAGTTGACATACTGCCCTGTTGTTAAAAGCAAGATAGTTTCTTGCTGCTCTTCACTCAAACCATATACAAAGCTTTCTATATCGGCTTCATCTTCTACTAATGCTAATTCATGGTCTGAAAAAATAATCTTAGGAAATGATGAGTGCATTTATTGTCCTGTGTCAAAGTTGCCAAGGTTGAAATGATTATAATTGCCAATTCATGTAAGAACTAGGAAAGTCGACTTATGAATCAACCAAGACGACATCAAAAGGTCAGTGATGTCTTTTCGCAAAAGTTGGTATCGTGTCCTGCGCATACGCCTTTGGTCGATGCGGTGAGGTTGATGCATGTTCACAATGTGACGGCGATTTTTATCAAGCATGAGCAATCCGTGGTTGGGATTTGGACGGAAGCTGATTGTTTGAAAATTGACATCAGCAGCCCGCTTTATAAAAACCTAGCCATTCACGAGGTCATGTCTGCGCCTGTTATTACAGTGCCGAATCAATGCTCAGTCAGTGATGCAACCCTGCGTTTTCAACAGCATGGTATTCGTCATTTATTGGTGATGGATAGCGAGAATCAGCCTGCAGGTATGTTGAACTTATCTGATATTGTGCATAACCAAGGTTTGGACCACTACCTACAATTTCGGCCTATTCATGAGCAGTATCGCACTGACTTAGAGATAGTTGATGCGCAAACTCCAATAGAAGAGGTTGTGCAGCTGATGCGTGCAGGCCGCCTTGATAGTGTACTGGTTTATAACCGAGAGCTTGAACTGCACGGTATTATTACTCAGCGTGATATTGTTGAGCTGATCATTCAAACCGAGTGGCTAAATCCTTGTTGGCAATATGCCAGCTATCCGCTCATTGAAATTGATTGTGAAAGCAGTTTATTTGATGCGTATCGCACTATGACAGATCGTAATGTGCGTCATTTGGTGGTCAGAGATGATGAAATTTGCGGGGTGATTTCATTTGCTGATTTGATCACTGAGATCGAGTCAGCTTATTGCTGCGAGCTTGAGCGGGCAATTGAGCAGCGTGATATTGCTTTGCAAAAGTCACAACGTAACTTGTTTTTGGCAAATAAAATTATTGATGCCTCACTCGATGGCATAATGCTAACCCGTAAAGACGGCACGATTATTCAAGTTAACCCTGCTTTTACTAAATTGACCGGCTTTGCTGAGCATGAAGTAATTGGAAAGCGCCCTAATATTTTAAGTTCTACAAAACATAGCCGTTCGTTTTATCAAAAGATGTGGCATGCCATTGAATACGAAGGGGTCTGGCAGGGGGAGATCTGCAATTGCAAAAAAGATGGTGAAGAGTTTGTTGAGTGGCTCACCATTATCCAGATTAAAGATCCTAACTTTGATGAAGTACTTTATGCGGCAATTTTTAGCGACATTACAGAGCGCAAGCGTGCAGAAGAAAAAATTGCCCAGCTCGCCTATTACGATGAACTGACAGGCTTGCCTAATCGGCGCTTATTTCATGACCGACTCTCAATAGCTCTTAGCAGCGCCAAACGAAACCATGATCTATTAGCAGTGATGTTTATTGACTTAGACCGCTTTAAAGAGGTGAACGACAGTTTAGGGCATGACGCTGGCGATAACTTATTACAGCAAGTGGCAGAGCGTATTTTATCAATTCTTCCTGAAGGGGATACCCTTGCACGCTTAGGTGGCGATGAGTTTGTCCTGTTATGTGAAGTAAATCGGGTTGAAACACTGCTCAACTTTGCAGAACAAGTATTACAGCAAGTCAGTATGCCGCTTGCTATTAACGAGCATGTGGTTGCAATTACAGCCTCAATTGGCGCTGCAGTTTTCCCTGATGATGGCGTAGATAGCGCTACGTTGCTCAAGCATGCCGATATTGCTATGTACCGTGCTAAAGAAGTGGGGCGTAATTCATTTCAATTATTCAAACCTGCGATGAATGCACGTTCTTTAGAGCGATTGGCTATGATGAGCCGATTACAAAACGCCATCGAAAGCGATGAGTTTGAGCTTTATTTCCAGCCTAAGCAGCAGTTAAATTCTGGCAAAATTTTAGGGGTAGAGGCGCTCTTACGTTGGCATGAGCCAAATCTTGGGGTGATATCACCCGGTAAATTTATTCCTCTTGCTGAAGAGCTTGGCCTAATTGTGAAACTTGATTTATGGGTCATCGAGCAAGCTTGTAAAGAGTTAGAAAAATGGCATCAACAAGGCATTGAAGCAGGGCGCTTAGCAATTAATATTTCGGCTAATCACTTGCGTCAGGGGCAGTTAGCATCGAATGTTGAGCGCTTACTCGAGCGTTACGATGTAGACCCACACAAGCTTGAAGTAGAGCTTACTGAAAGCTGTTTTATCAGCCACTTTAGTGAGGCTAAGCAAGAGTTACTCGCGCTTAAAAAGTTAGGCGTGCATATAACGTTAGATGACTTTGGCACGGGCTATTCGGCTTTAAGCTACTTAACCAAACTGCCAATTGATACGTTAAAAATTGATGCCAGCTTTATCGCAAAAGTGCCAGATGAATACGGTAATAGTGAAATTGTCACGGCGATTATTAGCCTGGCGAAAAGCTTGAGTATTCATGTTGTCGCGGAAGGGGTAGAGAAGGTAGAGCAGTTAAATTACTTACGTTCACTTAACTGCGATACCATTCAAGGCTATTACTTTTGCCGCCCAATAGCGAAGCAACAATGGTATGACTTTTATCTCAATACCGAAAAAAGAGCCTAAGCTAGGCTAATTTCGTAAGAAGTGAATTTACGAATATTAATGACGCCAGTATCAAAAATTAAGTACTGGCCTTTAATGCCTTTTAAAATACCCGATACTTCTGGTGCTTTATCAAAATTGAAAGAGCTGATCTTGCTTGGGTATTCACTTACTGGGTAGTCTAGCTCGACCACCTCTTCATCGAGCTTTTCAATGGCTGTTGCGCCAAATAGCTCTGCAAGTTCACTCAGCTTAGCATCAATTTGTGGGATCAACTCTGCTGCCGCAGCTTTTAAATCAATCGCTTCAGATTGGCCTTTTAGCATGTTTCGCCAATTGGTTTTATCAGCAATAAACTCGGCTAAAGCAACCTCAACTAAACCCGATTGAAGGCGGGTTTGTACTTTGAAGATAGGTAAAGCTTGCGTCGCACCTTGGTCAATCCAGCGTGTAGGAATTTGAGTATGGCGGGTAATACCTACTTTTAGGCCTGAAGTGTTGGCTAAATATACGTAGTGCGGGATCATGCAGTTTTCTTCACCCCACTGTGGCTCACGACAGGTGCCCTTATCAAAGTGACACGTTTCAGGTTTCATGATACACATGTCACAGCTAGCCAGTTTGCGCATACACACAAAACAGTGGCCTTGAGAGTAGCTTTTCTTGGTTTTCTTACCACAGTTACAGCAAAAAATATTGCCGGTGAAAGTCAGCGTGAGCGGCTTACCAATATAGTCATTTAATGAAACTAGCTCATCACCGATAGGTAATTGATATTCGACAGGAGAGGTCAGTGTCGACTTTAATTTTCTGATCGTACCTTGCATCTTTACATGGCCCCTAAAGATGTTAAAAAAGGGCAGTGTAACACGGCCTATTTAAATTGTGAGGCAATAAAGCTTAGATACTCATTAATCGGCACCGCTTTGCTGTAATAATAGCCTTGCCCTTGATCTGCGCCCATCTTGATCAGCATTTTTTCTGTTTCTTGGTCTTCAATGCCTTCGATGGTGATATTCATATCAAGGTTATGGGCCATATCAATGGCCGTTTTTACCACCACTTGGTTGGTAGTGTTATTCACTAAATCTAGAATAAAGCTCTTATCGACTTTAATCGTACTAAAAGAATAATTTACTAAGTAGTTTAACGACGAGTAACCAGTACCAAAATCATCGAGTACCACCTTGCTACCGAGTTTATTGAGTTCGCTGATAAAGCTGACCATTTCATCATGGTTCTTTATAAGCGCAAACTCAGTTAATTCAAACTTTAACTGATCCGCAGTAATGCCATGTTTTAGAATGGTGTTTTCGACTTTTTCGACCAGCTTAGGGATCGCGAGATTCTTAGCACTTAAATTAACGCTAATGGTATGGTCGCGATAGCCTTGTCGATTAAGCTTTGCAGCGGCTAGGCAAGCCTGATCAATCACCCATAAGCTCAATTCGTTAATTAAACCAGTGCGCTCAGCCAATAAAATGAGTTGCTCAATATCAAGATGTTTACCTGCTGTTGGCCAGCGTAATAATGCCTCTGCACCAGAAATAGCACCGCTGCGTAAACTAATAATGGGTTGTAAGTAAATAGCTAAGGTATTACTTCGCATTGCTTGTTGTAACTCAGCAGCAAGGCTCACATCCATATCAATATGAGCTTTACTAAAGTCTATATTTTGATGTTTTTGCGATAAACCTAAGTAGCCACGTTGCAGCCAAATATCAAAGCCATCATCACTCACCGGTTCAGTAATGCTATAGCGGTAATAAAGCTGAAGGTCTAAGCCTGCCACTTTATATTGCTTAGGTAGCTGCTTGCATATATTGCTAAGTTCTTGATAGATTTCTGCTTTCGATTGAATTTTGGTCGAAATAAAAGCCAGTACACCATTGCCTAAGTCAGCCACTTTTGGACTGTTATCTAACGCTGATTCTAAATTAATAAATTGCCTATTTTTATTAATTTGATGCTCTAGCGATTGGGCAACAGTGATAATTATTTGGCTGCTTTGGCTTGGCTTTAGAATGCTCATAAGGGCATTGAATTGCTCTATTTTCACTAAACAAAGGTTAGCTAGTCTTTGCTCCGAGGTAATCGCCATATAGGCTTGTTTGAGCATTGCTTGGTTGAGTAGCTCAGTTTGTTGCGTATGGGTTGCATGATACAGCGCTTTTTCACGTTGATAACAAACACGATCTGCCAGCGCCATTGCCATAAGCACAATCTCACAGAGAATGGCGACTAAAAATATGTGCCTAACAGCAAAACTGTAGGGAATAAAGCCCGTTAGTTCTAACGGCTGAATGGCAGCGCCTACAATCAGTGGCACCCACGACATGACGTAAAACTTTGCCCACCGAAAACCACTCACCAACTTTTTGTAAATCATGCAAATACATAAAATGTATAACGGCACCATGATGGCAAAAAAGATTTTCGAGGAATGGTATTCCAACATAAAAAAGCTGAGCAAACCGAGGCTGAACAGCAAGGCTAAAAAGCTGATACTGAGTTTGTATAAGCGGCAATTGTCTTTATGGTAGCGTAAGAACATGGTGCAAAAGGCGACGGTGAAAAATGCAATCGCGTAGTTACTGAAGACCACTTGCTCATTAAAAAAGATTTGCCACGATAACGGCCATAAATAAAAACCAAAGCCTAGCACTGAGCCCATAAGTAGTAGTGCTGAGATGATGTAGCCTATATAAATAAGATAGACGCGGTCACGGATCCCTAAAAATAATACCAAGTTATACAGAGCTGCCATGATCAGCACACCAATGAAGATCCCCCAAATTCCTGATTGCGAACGTAGTAGGTCTTGAAACTCTTTTTCACCATAAATATTAATAGGTGTTTTGCTAATCCCAACCGTATCTATTTTTATAATGAGGGATGTTTGTTCATAGCCCTGCATGGTGAGCATGCTGTGCGGTGTACTGTATTGAAACAAACTAAGGCCAGAGACTTTATCACCTAGCTCGGTTGTATCTATAAGCTGCCCTGTATCATCAACATGATAAACGCTAAGGTAATCAACCATAGGGTTGTCAAAGTGAATCGCCAGCTCCACAGGCTTAGCTTGACGGTTTTCTAAATCAAGCTTTAACCAATAATCTTGCGCTGCTAAATCCCATTCAACATCTTTAAAAGGGCGATGTTTAAGCTTGTCTGGCTCAGCTAAAAACTGCTCGAGTGTTAGCGCTTTACTGCTATCTATTCGATACGCCGTATTACTGTAGATGGGGGCTGTTTTATCTATGGTGTAGCGGGTAGGGCTGGCTAAATGTACAGCTAGGGTAGCAATGATAAAAAACAAAATTGTCAGAATAAGAAATGAAACAAAGTTATATTTCAGTGCTTTATTATTCAAAATTAGTTCTTTATCTAGGTAAATATTCTCATAGTGTAGCATTAAAAAAGCGCAGATAAACTGCGCTTTTTCAGAATTAGACTGGTTTGACCTTAATTCTGTTCGCGAGCAATTGCACGATAGGCGATATCAGTACGATATTCCATGCCTTCCCAGCTGATTTGATCAACTAGTTTATAAGCACGTTGCTGCGCTTCAGTTACAGTGTTGCCAAGTGCCGTAGCACACAGTACACGACCGCCAGCTGTTACTACGTTGTCGCTGTCTTGCTTAGTCCCTGCGTGGAATACTTTCTCACCTTCAGGGTAAGTAACTTGCAAGCCATTGATAGTGTCACCTTTCGGGTAGCTATCTGGGTAGCCTTTAGCTGCTAATACAACACCGACTGCTGCACGTGGGTCGAACTCGATTGCTGTTTTATCTAGTTCTTCACGGTTAGCCGCTTCGATAAGTTCAACAAGGTCAGACTTAAGACGAAGCATCATAGGTTGTGTTTCAGGGTCGCCAAAACGACAGTTGTATTCGATTACTTTTGGCGTACCATCAGCGGTGATCATTAAACCAGCGTATAAGAAACCAGTGTAAGGGTGGCCTTCTTTTGCCATACCTTCAACTGTTGGATTGATCACTTCGTTCATAATACGTTGGTGAATTTCATCAGTCACCACTGGAGCAGGTGAGTATGCACCCATGCCACCAGTGTTTGGACCTTGGTCACCGTTGTAAGCGCGTTTGTGGTCTTGGCTAGTTGCAAATGGCAGTACGTTTTTGCCATCAACCATCACGATGAAAGAAGCTTCTTCACCTTCTAAGAACTCTTCGATAACTACACGGCTTCCCGCTTCACCAAAGCTGTTGCCTGCAAGCATATCGCGGATAGCTTCTTCAGCTTCAAGCTCTGTCATCGCAACGATAACGCCTTTACCTGCTGCTAAGCCGTCAGCTTTAACTACAATTGGCGCACCTTTTTCTTTTAGGTAAGCCAGTGCTGGGTCGATTTGCTCAAACGTTTGGTAATCAGCTGTTGGAATATCGTGACGTGCTAAGAAGTCTTTAGTGAATGACTTAGAGCCTTCTAGCTGTGCAGCACCTGCTGTTGGGCCAAAGATAGCTAGACCGTTTTCACGGAATGTATCAACTACACCTAAAACAAGCGGTACTTCTGGACCAACAATAGTTAACTCAACGTTGTTTTCTTTAGCAAAAGTAACTAAACCTGCTAGGTCTTCAACGTTGATAGCAACGTTTTCAAGTTTTGGCTCTAGTGCAGTACCTGCGTTGCCAGGAGCTACGAAAACGGTGTTTACTTTAGTATTTTGTGCAGCCTTAAACGCAAGAGCGTGTTCGCGGCCGCCACTGCCGATGACAAGTACATTCATGGCGTATAATCCTATTTATAGCGGTTTTTTAAACTTCAGCGTCATACGATCACTCTCACCAATCGCTTTATACTTCGCGGCATCTTGCTCGCCTAAACGAAGGCTTGGAGGTAGTGTCCACACCCCTTTAGGATGATCTGCTGTATCAAGTGGGTTTGCATTAATGTCACTGCTTGCCACCAGTTCAAAGCCAGCTTGCTTTGCAATATCAACTACATAGCTTTGCTTCATATAACCTGATGATTTCTGATCTTCATCGCTGCGCGCTTCAGGTAGACGGTGTTCAACCACACCTAAAGTGCCGCCTGGTTTAAGTGCTTTATAAAATGCTTTAAACGCACTTAACGCGCCTTCTTTATCTTTACCCATGTACCAGTTGTGTACATTTCTAAATGTTAAGACAAGATCTGCGCCACCCGCTGGTGCAATATCAAGATGCGTCACTGGCGCAAACTCAGTTAGTTTAACTTCACTGAAGCGTGCGTCATCGCTCATCTTTTTCTTAAAACCAGCTAATGAACGTTGGTAATAACCCACCTCAGAATCAGCAGGGAAATGTGCCGCGTAGTAAACACCATGGCCTTTTACAGCTGGCGCAAGGATTTCGCTGTACCAACCACCGCCCGGCGCAATTTCAACAACGGTCATGTTTGGCTTAAAGCCAAAGAACTCAAGTGTCTCAACTGGATGGCGATATTTATCACGTGCGCTATTTTTAGCATCACGTTCACTTGATTGCACGGCTTGTGTAAGCGCTGATTCATGGCCATGGCTTAGAGCCTGTGCTGATGTCAGTGCAAGGCTGGCAACAAGTAACGTTTTTACGGCAAATTTCATCATCTATTCCTTCATTATATGGGTAATTATTATTAATCAGAATACGTGAATTTGTGGCAAACAAAAAGGGTTAAGCTATTTGCTTAACCCTTTATGTGATTAGTGGCGGAAATGGCGCATACCTGTAAATACCATTGCCATACCAGCTTCGTCAGCTGCAGCGATAACTTCTTCATCGCGCATAGAGCCACCTGGTTGAATAACAGCGGTGATGCCAGCTTCTGCAGCTGCATCAATACCGTCACGGAATGGGAAGAATGCATCCGATGCCATAACTGAACCTTTTACTTCAAGGTTTTCGTCAGCGGCTTTGATACCCGCAATTTTAGCTGAGTAAACACGGCTCATTTGGCCTGCACCTACACCAATCGTCATACCGTCACGTGCATAAACGATTGCGTTAGACTTAACGAATTTAGCTACTTTCCAGCAGAATAATAAATCTTTTAATTCTTGCTCAGTTGGTTGACGCTTAGATACAACTTTAAGGTCGCCTTGCGTTACCATGCCTAGGTCGCGGTCTTGAACTAGAATACCGCCATTAACACGCTTGATGTCGTGACCTGTTGCATTACCAGACCACTCACCACACTCTAATAAACGTACGTTTTGCTTTGCAGATACGATTTGTGCAGCTGCTTCAGATACTTTAGGTGCAATGATAACTTCAACGAATTGACGAGCAACAATTGCTTCAGCTGTGTCTGCATCAAGTTCTTTATTGAATGCGATGATGCCACCAAATGCTGATGTAGGGTCAGTTTTGAATGCACGATCATAAGCTTCAAGAATGTTGTCACCAATTGACACACCACAAGGGTTCGCATGTTTTACGATAACACACGCTGGTACGTCGAATTCTTTTACACACTCTAATGCTGCGTCAGTATCAGCAATGTTATTGTAAGAAAGTGCTTTACCTTGCAGTTGAACTGCCGTCGCAACAGATGCTTCAGTTAAGTCGTTTTCAACATAAAAAGCAGCGTCTTGGTGTGAGTTTTCACCGTAGCGCATATCTTGCTTCTTAGTGAACTGCATGTTGATAGTACGTGGGAACTTAGTCTCTTCAGCTGCTTCCTCTGTGTAGTCAGGAACCATCTTGCCAAAGTAGTTTGCAATCATGCCATCGTACTGAGCTGTGTGCTCGTAAGCAGCAATAGCTAGATCAAAACGTGTTTTATACGTTGTTGAACCGTTGTTGCTTTGCATTTCGCTGATCACACGGTCGTAATCTTTTGCATTAACTACGATAGTTACGTCTTTATGGTTTTTCGCCGCAGCGCGAACCATAGTTGGACCACCGATATCAATGTTTTCAATCGCATCTTCTAGGCTGCAGTCTTCTTTCGCAACAGTGTTTGCGAAGGGGTATAAGTTAACTACAACGATATCGATAGCAGAGATGTTATTCTCGCTCATTACGTCTTCATCTTGACCGCGACGCGCTAGGATGCCGCCGTGAATTTTTGGATGAAGTGTTTTTACGCGACCATCCATGATCTCAGGGTGACCAGTATGGTCAGATACTTCAGTGACTTTGATGCCGTTATCAGCAAGTAATTTGCAAGTACCGCCAGTTGATAAAATATCCACGCCTTGTGCTTCAAGAGCGCGAGCAAATTCAACGATACCGGTTTTATCTGACACACTTAATAGTGCGCGACGAATTGGACGATGTGTATCCATTGTAGTTTTGATTACCTCAATGTTTGAGCTAGCTTAGAAAGGCGGTATTTTAACTGAATCTGCTTTAAAAAACGACGTTTAAAGCGTGAGGATTTTGCATAGTTTTTAACAGCTATAAAAAAAGCACCCTAAGGTGCTTTTTTCAAAACTTTTATATCAGTTCTTTAAAAACTTTTATATCAGTTCATGCCGTATTTTTTAAGCTTCTTACGTAAAGTACCACGGTTGATACCTAGTAAGATTGCAGCACGAGTTTGGTTACCACGCGTGTACGTCATTACTTCTTCAAGTAATGGTGCTTCTAGCTCAGAAAGAACAAGGTCGTATACGTCTTGTACGTCTTGACCATTAAGCTGCTTTAAGTAGTGATGAACAGCTTTTTTCACTGCATCACGCAACGGCTGTGGTTTCTCGTGTGACTGTACATGAGGGTTTGTGATAAATGGAGAAGTCACGTTTTGTTCGAACATCGTTATATGTCTCTTTCTTTCTTAGTTAGCTGCTAGTGTTTTAAAGTATTCTTCTAATGCGTCGACTTGTGCCTGTGGGTTATCTAACGCATTAAATACTCGCCTAAACTGACCGTCACTGTCATGGGTTTGCAAATACCAAGATACATGCTTTCGAGCGATACGCGCTCCCATTGGCTCCCCGTAAAACTGATGAAGATTGTCTAAATGCTCCATCAAAATGCTACGCACCTCTGCAATTTCAGGTGCTGGCAAATGTTCTCCAGTTCGCAAATAGTGGTCTATCTCCCTAAAAATCCAAGGGCGACCTTGGGCGGCTCGACCAATCATAATGGCATCTGCACCCGTATAATCCAAAACCTGCTTTGCTTTTTCTGGTGAAGTAATATCACCATTGGCAACGACAGGGATAGACACTGAACGTTTAATATCCCTAATTGTGGCGTACTCTGCTTCACCTTTATACATACATGCGCGCGTTCGCCCATGTACTGCCAGTGAGGCAATGCCATAACGTTCAGCTATTCTCGCAATCTCGACACCATTACGGTTATCCTGATCCCATCCAGTACGGATTTTTAAAGTGACAGGGACATCAACAGCGTTTACAACGGCATCGAGTATCTCTTGTACTAATTCAGGAAACTGTAATAAGGCAGAGCCTGCGAGTTTCTTATTCACTTTTTTAGCTGGGCACCCCATATTGATATCTATGATCTGTGCACCATTGCTGACATTGAATTGTGCTGCCTGTGCCATAAGCTCAGGATCGGCTCCGGCGATTTGCACCGAACGAATTCCCGATTCACCGCTGTGATCCATACGGTTCATCGATTTTTCAGTTTTCCATACTTTCGGGTTTGACGAGAGCATTTCAGAAACAGCAAGGCCCGCACCTAAGCGACGGCAAAGTTGTCTAAATGGTCTGTCTGTAATGCCTGCCATTGGCGCGACAATTACATTGTTCTCAAGTTGGTATGAACCGATACGCACTGTTATTCAATTGGCCTCTTTTCAAGGGGCGCTAAGTTTACGGTTTTTTTGACAAAAATCAAAGGCTATAAATTGAACAAAAGTGACTTTTTTTTGCCCTTTTCGTATTGACTTTTGATAACAGTTTGACGGGTAGGTTGATTTGTTTGATATTTAAACAGAAATTTTTTTACTCGCAAAAAAGTGCGAAACGATTAACTGTAAAAATAAGGTAAAGCCTGTTAAATATAGGCTTTACCTATTATGTTTGAGTAAATGCTCTAGTGCTGTTTAAGCTTTTTTGACGCCGCTGACACGGGTCCATTCACCTTCAACAGCCACTTCATCAAGTGCTAAAAACGGGGCATAAACATCGGCTACAGACTGAGCTTGTTCTTCTAAAATTCCTGACATAGCAATTTTACCATTCGGTTTTAAAAGACCTAAAATCACTTCATGTAGTTCACGAAGTGGTTGAGCTAAGATGTTTGCAACCACAATATCGGCTGTAAACTCTGGTTGATCTTCAGGTAAATACACTTCAAGTTTATCTGCAACGCCATTACGTTTTGCATTATCGCGGCTTGCTTCAAGGGCTTGAGGATCTATATCGATACCGATCATACGCTCTGCCCCGAGTTTGATCGCCGCAATTCCTAAAATACCTGAGCCACAACCAAAGTCGACCACGGTTTTACCTGTTAAATCTTGGCTTTCTAGCCACTTTAAACAAAGCGCAGTGGTTGCATGGGTACCTGTGCCAAAAGCAAGGCCAGGGTCGAGCAATACATTAACCGCATCAGGGTCGGGAATATCGCGCCAACTTGGACAGATCCATAAGCGATCACCAAATTGAATAGGGTGGAAGTTATCCATCCATTCACGTTCCCAATCTTTATCTTCAAGCTGTTCAATTTTATAAACGAGCTTATCGGCGAGTGTTGCTTCAGCATTTAATGTTGCTACAACGCTGTCCATATCATGGTTTGCGTCATACAGGCCAATCACTGTGGTATCAGCCCATAACTGCACAGTACCAAGCTTTGGCTCATAAATAGGAGTATCTTTGGCATCAACATAAGTGACTGAGGCACTGCCAGTGTCCATGAGTAAGTCGCTGATTAATTCAGCGTTGTCTGCGTTTGCATTGATGCGAATTTGGATCCAAGCCATGAATATCTCTCGAATAGAAAAAAAGGCCGCAACAGCGGCCTTTTAGTTAATAACGCGATACTAAATTACTTAGCATCTAAGAAGCTTTTTAGTAAGTCAGAGCGAGAAGGGTGACGTAATTTACGTAACGCTTTCGCTTCGATTTGACGGATACGCTCACGTGTTACGTCAAATTGTTTACCTACTTCTTCTAATGTATGGTCAGTGTTCATGTCGATACCGAAACGCATACGTAATACTTTAGCTTCACGTGCTGTTAAGCCCGCTAGTACATCGTTTGTTGCGCCACGTAGTGATTCCATGGTTGCTGAATCAATAGGTGAATCGATTGTGGTATCTTCAATGAAGTCACCTAAGTGCGAATCTTCATCATCACCGATTGGTGTTTCCATTGAAATTGGCTCTTTAGCGATCTTAAGTACCTTACGGATCTTGTCTTCAGGCATTAACATACGCTCAGCTAATTCTTCTGGGCTCGGCTCACGACCCATCTCTTGTAGCATTTGACGAGAGATACGGTTTAACTTGTTGATCGTCTCAATCATGTGCACAGGAATACGAATGGTACGTGCTTGGTCAGCAATCGAACGTGTGATTGCTTGACGGATCCACCATGTTGCATAAGTTGAGAACTTATAACCACGGCGGTATTCGAACTTATCAACCGCTTTCATTAGACCAATATTACCTTCTTGGATAAGGTCTAAGAATTGTAAACCACGGTTGGTGTATTTTTTCGCAATTGAAATTACAAGACGTAAGTTCGCTTCAACCATTTCTTTCTTCGCACGGCGAGCTTTCGCTTCACCAATACTCATACGACGGTTGATGTCTTTAATTCGTTCGATGCTAAGGCCAGTGCTTTCTTCAATCGCACTTAGTTTGCTGATGCAACGAATGATTTCTGGTTTAACTGATTCAAGTGCTACTGAGTATTTCTCGTTTGCAGCAATCTCAAGGTCGATCCAGCTTGTGTCTGTTTCGTTATTTGCAAAGTGCTTGATAAAGTTCTTTTTCGGTAACTTAGCAATTTGTACAGCTTGCTTCATGATGATACGTTCTTGTACACGAACGCGGTCCATCATTTCACGCATGTTGTTAACCATGCGGTCAAACTGTTTTGGCACTAATTTAAATGTTTTAAATAGTTCGCCGATTTCTGCAATAGCTACAAGTGAGTCAGGGTGTGAGCGACCTTTTTCTTCGAACGTTTCGCGTGCTTTGTTATAAAGCTCACGTAAGTTTTCGAAGTGAATACGGGCTTCTTCAGGATCTGGACCTGTGTCGCCATCGTTATCATCATCGTTATCATCATCACTATCTTCGTCATCATCGTCTTCGTCGTCTTCTTCGTCGAGTTGCTCTTCGTTTAACTCAGAACCGATGTGTGTTGCAGAAATTTGTGATTCGTCTTCATTATTAGGATCAAAGAAGCCAGAGATAATATCGCTTAAGCGCATTTCTTCAGCTTCGAATTTGTCCCATTGCTCTAGTAGATAAGTAATTGCTTCTGGGTATTCAGCAACTGAAATCTGTACTTGGTTAATACCTTCCTCAATACGCTTAGCGATTACGATTTCGCCTTCACGCGTAAGAAGTTCAACAGTACCCATTTCACGCATATACATACGTACAGGGTCAGTTGTTCGACCGATCTCTTTTTCTACAGTCGCAAGTGCAGCTGCCGCGGCTTCTGCTGCGTCTTCGTCTGTCGTTGTTTCTTGCATCATTAATTCATCGGCATCAGGTGCGTTTTCACTTACCTTGATACCCATATCATTAATCATGCTAATGATATCTTCTACCTGATCTGAGTCGATAATGTCTTGTGGAAGGTGATCATTAACTTCTGCAAAAGTTAAATAACCTTGCTCTTTACCTTTTTGAATCAGAAGCTTTAATTGTGACTGAGGAGTTGGATCCATAGAGATTTATTCTTCCACTCTGAAAGTTGATACAACAGGCGCCAGCTCGCTTACTAATTAAGCGACACGAAAACTAACTAGACGCAGTGAATAGCACAGTATAACAGCATTATTCAATTCTGACTAGCTGTTGCTGCCTTTTAACGCTTGCGTTAGTAAGTGGCATTCCAGCCTTTCTTCGCTGCTTAAGCCTTGGGTCTTGTCTTTTATTAATAGGGTCTCTAGTCGATAATTTAAACACTGGTCTTCAATAAATTTAAAAGTATTTTTAAAAACCGTCTCTAAACGATCGTCATTTATTTGATGCTGCCAAGTGGCTAATTTCACCAGCGCGTCATATTCAGCGCCATCCCTAAATGACTCTAAAATTTGTGCGGTGGTGATACCTTCACGTTCTAGTGCTAAGTGCTGAATGCGTAAAAATAGCTCAATACCGGCTATTTTCATCTCAGCTAACTCTGGCATATAAGCAATGCTGGTCGCCAAATTTGGGTGTTGCAATAAAATACCAATCGCTTGGCGCATCGGCGTTATTTTAAATTTACGCTCAATCGCATGCTGTTGCTTTGGCGACTTAACGCGAGTATTTAATTGCTCTCTTGTTCGACCAATTAAGCGGCCAAGATGTTCCAAAATATTTTCTTGGTAAAAATCACTAGGGATTTTTTCAATTAGTGGCAGGGCATCACTAAGGAGCTTTGCTTTACCTGCGTCTTGAGTTAGGTCTATCTCTTGGCTGAGCTTATTAAACAGCACCTTAGTAAAATCATCCGCTTCGCTTAACCTAGCTTCAAAAGCGTCTTTACCTTCTTGTTGTACCAGTGAATCAGGGTCTTCACCATCTGGTAAAAACACAAACTTTAACGACTTACCATCACCAAGATAAGGCAGTGCATTTTCTAGTGCACGCCAAGCTGCATCGCGACCTGCACGGTCACCGTCGTAGCAGCAAATCACTTTATCTGTGGTTCTAAATAAAGTGTGCATATGTTCTGCGGTCGTTGCTGTGCCAAGGGCGGCAACGGCATATTCGATGCCTTGCTCAGCTAAAGCAACAACATCCATATAACCTTCAACAATTAAAATATGTTCAAGCTTTTTGTGAGCTTGCTTGGCTTCGTATAAACCATAAAGCTCAAAGCCTTTATGGAAAATACGGGTTTCTGGTGAATTAAGGTATTTAGGACCTTGATCCGCTTGCATAACACGGCCACCAAATGCAATCACCCGACCGCGTTTATCGCGAATAGGAAACATGAGTCGATCACGGAAGAAGTCAAATTGACGACCAGGCGATTTTTCAGAGGCTAGCTTTAGTTCTACAAGCTGCTCTTTTTGTTCTTTATTGCGGCCAAGTTGCTGGCATAGCGCTTCCCATTCACTAGGCGCATAACCAATCATGAATTTTTTCGCTGTTTCACCGCTTAAACCACGACCCTTGATATAATCGATAACCGTTTTCGAGTTGGCATGATGCTTTAATTGATGTTGGTAAAAGCGAGCAGCATGTAACATTAAATCGTAATCAGAGCGCTTTTGTTCTGCAGTGCGTTGCGGGCCTGAGCTTGTGCCTTGTTCGCGAGGTACGTCTAAATTGAGCATACTCGCTAATTCTTCAATGGCGTCAACGAACTCTAATTTGTCGTATTCCATGACAAATGAAATTGCATTGCCATTGGCACCACAACCAAAGCAGTGGTAAAACTGTTTATCTTGAGAAACGGTAAATGAAGGTGATTTTTCGTTATGGAATGGGCAACAGGCTTGATAGTCTTTACCTGCTTTTTTAAGGCCAACTCTCGAATCAATTAACTCAACAATATCTGTGCGAGCGAGTAAATCATCAATAAACTGTCGAGGGATCTTTCCGGCCATAGCTGTTGTATTTTCCTGCGCTATCTATGCGTTGTAAAATAAGATTTGAACACAATTACTGTGTTTATGAAAGACTAAAAGCAAGAAACCGAGCACTAGGCTCGGTTTGCTTGAATCATACATCTGTATGTGGGGGTTAAGCAGTTAATCGTTGCTTAATTAAGCCAGAAATCTTACCTAAATCGGCACGACCTTCAGCTTTGCTTTTGATAACTCCCATTACCTTACCCATGTCTTGCATACCCGCTGCGTTTGTATCAGCTATAGCCGAGTCAATAAGAGCAATGATTTCTTCTTCACTCAATTGTTGAGGTAAGAATTCTTCAAGTGCTTTAATCTCACTGGCTTCAATTTCAGCTAAATCTTCACGACCCGCATCAATGTACTGGGTGTAAGAATCGCGACGTTGCTTAACAAGCTTTACTAAAACAGCGGTAATACCGTCGTCGTCAAGCGTAATTTGCTCGTCAATCTCACGTTGCTTGATTGCAGCAAGTACCATGCGGATAGGCTTAAGACGTTCTTTGTCTTTTGCCTTCATCGCATCTTTTTGCGCATCTTTTAGCGTTAATAAAAGGCTCATTTATACAAGACCAAATACTGATTAGTATAATTTAACGCGACGTGCGTTATCGCGAGAAAGCTTCTTCATGTGACGCTTTACTGCAGCAGCTTTTTTACGCTTACGCTCAGCTGTTGGTTTTTCATAGTGCTCGCGACGACGAACTTCTGAAAGGATACCTGCTTTTTCACATGAACGCTTGAAGCGACGAAGTGCTACGTCAAACGGTTCGTTCTCTCTTACTTTAATTACTGGCATTAAAAATTCACCTACCTAAATAATGAGCGTTGCTCAAGTTGATCGAATAACGACCAAGTGGTTCAAAAATGGTGCGGTATTGTAATCCGAAGCAACACCACATGTAAAGAATAATATTAACAGAAACTAGGTTTGCAAAACAGTGTTAATTTGTCTGGCGTTGATATAGCCGACAAATTACTTGTCCGGCAGTTTTTTCTTTTAAAAGCATCCAGTTATCTGGTGAGCTTAGGTCGCTTAGTTCGCTTTCGACCTCAACATATATAAGTGCTTGGGCAGATAACCAGTTATTTTTTTCGAGTAAAAAACAACTTTTTTCAGCCAAGTTTTGTCGAAATGGCGGGTCAACAAAAATTAGATCAAATTGCTCGTTTTGCGTGTTTTGTTCTAATAATGAAAGGCTATTGCCTTGTTTTACGACGGCATTATCCAATTTAAGCGTGCTAATGTTTTCTTTTAGCTGGCTAGCGGCACTTTTATCTAGTTCGAAAAACACAGCATGATCAGCAAAGCGCGATAAAGCTTCAAACCCTAAGCCGCCAGAACCAGCAAAGCAGTCAAGAACAGCTACGCCTCGGGTATCTTGCATGAGCCAGTTAAATACTGTTTCTTTTATACGGTCTGTGGTTGGACGCAAGCCTTGCACATCTTTTACTGGTAATTTTCTACCACGAAATTGCCCACTAATAATACGAATAAAACCATTTGCTGATTTATTGTTCGCTGCTTTTGCTTGGCGGTTAGCTGTTGATTTTTTTCTCATTTAACTCACTAATCATTGGTAACTGACCCCTAGCTCAGATAATATTGTATGCAATAGCTAGCGTGTCATTTTTCTACTGCGCTAAAAGTGATAGTATTGCGACCTTAGCGATAGATGGTACCTGTTTATGTTTGGCTAAAAAGCTGAACTGTCACCAAACTATTATTCATGTAAGTTTATCAGATTTTTATAAGTGGTTATTAGCAAGTATGGCAAAAAAAAGTAAATTCCTGTCTTGGTTTGGTTTTGGCAAATCAGATAAGCAACAAGCAGAGCAAGCAGCAAAAGAGGCTGATAACCAGAAGCAAATAGAAGAACAACAGCGAATTGAAGCCGAAAAGGCAGAAGCTGAACGTTTAGAGCAAGAACGCATTGCGGCAGAAAAGGCAGAAGTTGAGCGTTTAGAGCAAGAACGCATTGCTGCTGAAAAGGCAGAAGCTGAGCGTTTAGCTCAAGAGCAGCAAGCGGCAGAGCAGCAACGTCAAGAACAACAAGCTCGACTTGCTGAGCAAGAAGCAGCAATGAAATTAGAGCAAGAACGTGCTGCCGCAGAACAGGCGCAGCGTGAAGCAGAGCAAGCTGCTGCAGAAAAGGCGGAAGCGGAGCGCCTAGAGCAAGAGCGTATTTCGGCAGAAAAGGCGGAAGCGGAGCGTTTAGAGCAAGAACGCATTGCAGCAGAAAAGGAAGAAGCTGAACGTATAGAGCAAGAACGTATCGCAGCAGAAAAGGCGGAAGCTGAGCGTTTAGAGCAAGAACGCATTGCAGCAGAAAAGGCAGAGGCGGAGCGTTTAGAACAAGAACGTATCGCGGCAGAAAAGGCAGAAGCGGATCGTTTAGAGCAAGAACGTATCGCAGCAGAAAAGGTGGAAGCTGAGCGTTTAGAACAAGAACGTATTGCTGCAGAAAAGGCAGAGGCGGAGCGCTTAGAGCAAGAGCGTATCGCGGCAGAGAAAGCGGAAGCTGAACGTTTAGAACAAGAGCGCATTGCAGCGGAAAAGGCAGAGGCGGAGCGCTTAGAGCAAGAACGTATCGCTGCAGAAAAGGCAGAAGCGGAACGTTTAGAGCAAGAACGTATCGCAGCAGAAAAGGCGGAAGCGGAACGCTTAGAGCAAGAACGCATTGCTGCAGAAAAAGCAGAAGCGGAACGTTTAGAGCAAGAACGTATCGCAGCAGAAAAGGCGGAAGCGGAGCGTTTAGAGCAAGAGCGTATCGCGGCAGAGAAAGCAGAAGCGGAGCGTTTAGAGCAAGAGAAAGTAGCTCAAGCCGCTGCTGAAAAACCAAAGAAAGAAGGTTTCTTCGCACGCCTTAAAAAAGGTTTATTAAAAACTCGCGTTAATATTGGTTCTGGCTTTGCGTCTATTTTTAGTGGTAAGAAAATTGACGATGAGTTATTTGAAGAACTAGAAACACAATTACTAACAGCCGATTTAGGTGTTGATACAACAATGAAGTTGATTGATAACCTAACCGATGCCGCTGATCGTAAGCAGTTAAAAGATGGCGATGCTTTATATGAGTTAATGAAGCAAGAAATGGCAAGTATGCTTAAAACCGCTGAGCAGCCGCTGGTTGTAAGTGGTGACAAAAAGCCATTTGTTATCTTAATGGTGGGTGTAAATGGGGTAGGTAAAACTACCACGATTGGTAAATTAGCGAAGCAGTTCCAAAACGAAGGTAAGTCAGTGATGCTTGCTGCGGGTGATACATTCCGTGCTGCAGCGGTTGAGCAGCTGCAAGTATGGGGTGAGCGTAATAGCATTCCTGTGATTGCCCAGCATACAGGTGCAGACAGTGCGTCAGTGGTTTTTGATGCATTTCAGGCGGCAAAAGCCCGTAATGTTGATGTGTTAATCGCTGATACAGCAGGTCGCTTGCAAAATAAAGATAACCTAATGCAAGAGCTTGAGAAAATTGCCCGTGTAATGAAGAAAATTGACCCAGATGCGCCGCATGAAGTTATGCTAACTATTGATGCAGGCACAGGTCAAAACGCAATTAGCCAAGTTAAATTATTTAATGAATGTGTTGGTTTAACGGGCATTACTTTATCTAAACTAGATGGTACCGCTAAAGGTGGTGTGATTTTCGCCGTTGCAGATAAATTTAATATCCCAATTCGTTACATTGGTGTTGGTGAAGGTATTGATGATTTACGTACCTTTAATAGTAGTGACTTTATTGATGCACTATTTAGCCAAGACGAGGATGACGCATAATTAACTAAAGGGAGTTTGCTCCCTTTTTCGCTGCAAGATGATTGATAACTAAAATGATAAATTTTCAGCAAGTCAGTAAAACATACCCAGGTGGCCATCGTGCCCTTGAAAAAGTCAGCTTTCATATTAAGCCTGGCGAACTGGCCTTTTTAACTGGGCACAGTGGCGCAGGTAAAAGTACCCTATTGAAGCTTATTAGTTTGATGGAGCGTCCATCGGCAGGGCAGGTGCTTATTAATGGTGTTGATTTAAATGCTGTTAAATCACGTCAGATCCCTTACGTGCGCCGCGATATTGGTATCATCTTTCAGAATCACCGCTTACTAGAACGTTACTCAGTGTTTGATAATGTTGCCTTACCTTTAATTATTGAAGGTACGCACCACAAGCAAATAGCTAAGCGTGTTCATGGTGCGCTTGATAAAGTCGGGTTACTTGATAAAGCGAAGTGTAATCCTGCAACCTTATCAGGTGGTGAGCAGCAGCGTGTGGGTATTGCTCGCGCTATCGTTAATTCACCGCCAATTCTATTAGCTGATGAACCAACCGGTAACTTAGACCCTGAGCTTTCAATGGACATATTACGTTTATTCGAAGACTTTAATAATCATGGCACAACCGTGCTGATTGCAACCCATGATATTGGCTTAATTGCGCGTATGCGTTATCGCAGTCTAACACTGAAAGATGGCCGCATGATTGAGGATCCGTTAGCTGAGGTGGCACTATGAGTTTATTGTTTAAAAGCCGCAACAGCCAAAACGAACGTCAGAAAAAGTCATTTTTAGCAGCGCCTTATTTCTTCTTTATTAATCTTATTCGCCAAGGTGTGCATAGCCTCGGTGAAATGTGGCGAACGCCTTTAGCTTCATTGATGACCATTGCCGTATTAGGATTAAGCTTAACACTGCCAGCGACGCTTTATTTAGTGGTTAAAAATGTCTCGCAAGTGAGCAGTGGTTTTGAAGATGCAGCAGAGATTTCGTTATTCGTAAAAGAAACTATGAGCGAACAGCAAACGCAAACCTTGGTTAAGCGTTTAGCACTCTACCCTGAAGTAGATAAAGTAGAGTTTATATCAAAGGGCGATGCCCTCACTGAATTTAAACAAGTATCAGGATTTGGCCAAGCACTTGAATATTTAGATGCGAACCCGTTACCTGATGTTGTTATCGTAACGCCGACAGCACGATACCGTCAGCCAAATACAGCAAAACAATTACTGCAAAAGCTTGAAGGCGAAAGAGAAGTGGATTTTGGTAAACTCGATATTGCTTGGCTTGAGCGATTAAATGCACTTTTAAGTTTATTAAAAGAAAGCGTGATCACCATTGCTCTACTATTATTAACCTCCGTCACCCTGATCATTGGTAATACTATCCGCTTATCAATCATGGATAAGAAAGATGAAATTCAGGTGATGAAGTTAGTTGGGGCGACAAACACCTTTATTCATGCGCCATTTTTATGGACAGGGATTTGGTACGGTATTATTGGCGGTTTGTTCTCTTTTATTTGTGTTGCATTAATGATGTGGTGGCTTGGTGCTGCTGTAAGTGATGTTGCGGGTGTTTATGAAACCAGCTTTGACTTAATTGGTTTAACACTCACAGAGTTTGGCATTTTAGTCGCTCTTGCAACAGGGTTAGGATTTGTTGGTTCTTACCTATCAGTTAACCGCTATATAAAAGAAATTGAACCCGATAAAGTGTAGCTATCAGCGCTATTATTTTAGCGCTTTTGCTTGTCGTTAATTTGTCATATTAAGCCTTTATGCTGTTTGTTTAGATTTTGAATGGTGGGCTATATATCTTTCAAAATACCTTTAAAAGCTAGAATTCATCGCTTATTCAGCGCCTTAAAGTAAAATAAAATTATCTTAAAAAAACCACTTGATTTGAACTTTAAAAAAGTTTTTAATTGAAGTTAGCACTCTCGCTTAAAGAGTGCTAAGATGGTTTCAAATGTTTATCACTGAGGTGAAAAATGAGTAAAGATTTATACGCAATGGCACTTACTGCAGGTCAACAGAGCGCAAGTATGGACGGCTACCTTCAAGCGGTTAGCACTATTCCTATGCTTGATGCAGAGAAAGAAAAGCAGTTGGCGACACGTCTTCAGGAAGAAGGTGATCTTGAAGCTGCGAAGCAACTCATTATGTCGCATCTACGCTTTGTTGCTCATATTGCGAAAAGCTATTCAGGTTATGGCTTACCGCAAGCTGATTTAATTCAGGAAGGTAACATCGGTCTGATGAAAGCGGTAAAACGTTTCGACCCAAGTGTAGGTGTTCGCTTAGTTTCATTCGCAGTACACTGGATCAAAGCTGAAATTCATGAATACGTACTGAAAAACTGGCGTATCGTGAAAGTTGCAACAACAAAAGCGCAACGTAAATTATTCTTCAACCTGCGTAAAAACAAAAAACGTTTAGGTTGGTTTAACCAAGCTGAGGTTAGCACCGTTGCTAATGAGCTAGGTGTAAGTGAAAAAGAAGTACGTGAGATGGAATCACGTATGAGTGGCCAAGATATGGGCTTTGACTTAACGGGCGACGACAATGACGACGCACCAACAAGCACATACTCGCCAGTACAGTATTTAACAGATGGCAGTGCTGACCTTGCTGATGATATCGAAGAGCAGCAATGGCAAGAACAGTCTCATGCACGTTTATTCAGCGCGTTAAAAACCCTTGATGAACGTTCTCAAGACATCGTAAGTGCACGTTGGTTAGCTGACGATAAAGCAACATTACAAGAGCTTGCTGAGAAATATAACGTTTCAGCAGAACGTGTTCGCCAGCTAGAAAAAACAGCGATGAAAAAACTGCAATCAGCTATGAGCTAATAGCAATCGCTATAGCAAACCATCTTTAGTAGACTATAAAGCCTCGCAAATGCGGGGCTTTTTGTTTTAAAGGACGCGGTATGTCACAGATTGATTATCAACATGTATTAGATGAAATCACAAAAGAAGTTCAACCATTACTGAGCCAAGGTAAGGTTGCTGATTATATTCCTGCGCTTGCAGAAGTTGAGCCAAACCAGTTTGCCATTGCTATCCATACAGTTGATGGGCAAACCTATTGCGCGGGTGATTGTGGTGCGCGTTTTACGATTCAATCTGTTTCGAAAGTAATGACCTTAACCTTAGCACTTCAGCGTTATGGTGATGAGCTTTGGCAGCGAGTCGGTAAAGAGCCATCAGGCACCGCTTTTAACTCACTTACACAGCTTGAGTTTGAACAGGGCATACCACGCAACCCATTTATTAATGCCGGCGCGATTGTCACCTGTGACGCGTTATATAGCCGTTTATCTGCGCCGATGCACTCTATGCTTGAGTCATTTCGTCAGTTATCAGGAAATGCTCAGGTTGTTATTGATAAGAAAGTGGCAAATTCTGAATATGAGTTTCGTCATCGCAACGCCGCGATGGGGCATCTAATGAAGTCATTCGGCAACTTTAATAATGAAGTTGATGATGTGTTATGGGCTTACTTTAACTTCTGTGCCATAGAGCTAAACTGCGTAGAATTAGCAAAAGCTTACAATTACTTAGCAAACCAAGGTAAAGATGCCAATGGCCATGAAGTACTTAGTGCAAGGCAAAATAAGCAGTTAAACTCGTTACTGTTTACCAGTGGTTTATACGATGCAGCTGGGGATTTTGGCTACCGTGTTGGTATGCCGGGTAAGTCAGGGGTATCGGGTACTATTTTAGCTGTGTTACCAAATCAATTTACTGTGGCTGTGTGGGCGCCTAGACTTAACTCGTATGGTAACTCAGTGGCTGGGATAGCGGCTCTTGAGCGTTTATCCCAGAAACTGGATATTTCGATTTTTTAGTGGAGATTATTGATCCCAGTAAACTTGCTCTAAACAATCTTCACGTTCAGGTAAACCACGCGATAAACGTGGCGAGTGCTGAACAAGTACTTCATAACTTGCACGGTTAGCGTATTTACTAATTTGTGCAAGCGATGAGTAGGTCATAGCAGGTTGCTGATGCTTCGCTGAGTTTGCCACATTAAGTTTGTGGTAAACGTTTGCTGATAGGTCATGCAGTACCGCAGCCAGAGCACAATCGCCTGCGCCATTGGTATTTTTAATACTATCTGGGCCGCCCATAAACGGTGCTGTATGGCTGTACGCACGAATAGGGTTTTGGCAGTCGTCTTTACGCATTGCGCGCGAAAATTCATAACGGTTAAAGTCAGCAATCGCGCCTGGTAATAACGGGTATTCTGTTTCACGCTTGAATGAGTCGTCGACGTAACCGGCCATAAACAAGCCTTTTTCGCCAGCTGTACAAATAACTAAATCAGTCCAATCAAGCGCTTTGTCGGCAGCTAGAAGCGGATCTTCAAAGCCGGTAATCGCAAGGCCTTCCTCTTCGTTCATAGCAAGAATATCAACATGCTCTTTTACAAAGTCAGCCCACCAAGTAGGGTCTTGTTCAATCAAGAACTTAGTACCAAGGGTTAAAACCACAGGGACACCTGCATCATTGGCATATTTCACTGCCTGCATGGTGGCTTCTGTCATGGTTTCATCACCTTGAGTACGCATTAGGTATGCGCTGATCACCAGTGCTGATGAATTCTCAATAAGTGCCTGATCGATTGATTCAGGGCGCAGATGATTCATAAGCCCCGCGCTGATTGCGAAGGTACGTTCACCGGTCTCGTCAATTAAAGTAAAACAACGACCAATAGGGCCATCTACAGGCTGAAGGTAGTCAAGGTCAACGCGGCTAGAAGTGTTACATAAAAAACGGTATGCATAGCTGCCGATTTTGATATTTTCACTCATTACCCCTAAAAGTACTGATCGGTCATCAGCTAGGGTAGAGTAATTGTGCATGGTGTTACCTACCGTACCACCGGCAAACTCATAATCGATCATATTGTCGAGTTTTAGTCTGTCGTATAGTGCGTTGGTAATATCGTTATCGATCACTTGCGACATGCCACGGCGCAATTGAAATTCATCTAGGAAAGCTTGATCAACTTTCGCTTCAATATCTACCACAATTTGGTCGATACCCGTAATATAACTACGTTGTAGTCGGTCGGTTGAGTTAAGTTGATTCGTCAGTGGATCTTTGGCTTCCACCGGAAAATAATGTTTATGCCTGCGGCGTCCAGGAAATTTCATTTGCTACCCGTGTTGTAAGCTAAATAAAAAAAGCGCGAGATTATAGCGCAATATGGGTCCATTGAGCCATGAAAAAGCCACTAAATTTTGCGTTAATTTTTAAGTGTAGCAGTATTTAATGCCGACATTTTTCACTAACTAGGTATAATTACTCACAGTTTTACAATATTTGTGTGATATATGAGCGAACAATTTAGCGACCAATATTGGATGGAAAAAGCATTAAACTACGCCAATGAAGCGGCTGCTATTAATGAAATTCCGGTTGGTGCTGTGCTGGTAAAAGACAATCAACTGATCTCCTATGGTTATAACCGCTCAATTATCGATAACGACCCATCCGCTCATGCTGAAATGATGGCAATCCGCGAAGCAGGTAAAGCTCTTAATAACTACCGATTAATCGATTGCACCCTGTATGTAACGTTAGAACCTTGTTCTATGTGCGCAGGTCTGTTGGTGCATAGCCGTATTAAGCGATTGGTATTTGGTGCTAAAGATGCCAAAACGGGATCGGCAGGATCAATTATGAATCTGCTGCAAGAACCTAGGCTTAATCATCAAGTTGAAGTAACCGGTGATGTACTGAGTGAGCAGTGTGGGGCGGTAATTTCAGCGTTTTTTAAGCGTCGTAGAGAAGAGAAAAAGGCGGCAAAGCTGGCTGCTCGCAACGCCTAGTTATACAACCGGCGTTGCAGGAACTTGTGCTTCCATTAACTGCATCGCAAATAAGCGGCGACGCCAAATAACTTTTTTGTGTGTATTACGTAGCATGATACGACGGCGGGTCGCCGTTGAGTAAATAACATTACGCTTGAACTTATGTGTCGTGCGTCTTCTTTTTAACATGAGTGCTCCTTAAGTGAGAGTAAAGCATGGCATGGTCCGTTCCATTTCTACTAAAAGATAATGATCATTTGATGACAAGTAAACAGATTTCGGTGCTTGAGGTTAGTTGTTTTCTAATTCTTGCTGCTCTGAGTCGGTTTGTTGCGTGTTGTCATTTGGCTTTGGTTCGCTCGCTTGCGCTTCAGGTTTAGCTTCTTCAGTGCTTTGCTCTTCTTCGCTTGGGTTAGCAATCGCATCATTTTCATCAAGCCAAACCAGTGCGTCGTAATAGCGACGAATATTATCAACGTATTTTACTGCAACATCGCCACGGGCATAACCATATTTGGTTTTTCGATAGTAACGCTTTTTAATTAAAAGCGGTAAGCGCTTTTTAACATCAGCCCACTTATCGGGGCTTGCACCTTCTTGCTCGGTAATAATGCGTGCGTCGTTGACGTGTCCCCAGCCAACATTGTAAGAGGCTAAGGCAAACCAAGTTCTGTCGGGCTGCGGAATGCGTTCAGGGATCCAAGAAATTACTTTGGCAAGATACTGCGCACCGCCTTTAATATTTTGCTCAGGCTCTAGGCGATTTGTTACGCCGACCTGTTTTGCCGTTGCTTGGGTTAGCATCATAATACCGCGAACACCAGTTGGTGACTTAGCCCTTGGGTTCCACATCGATTCTTGATAACTCAAAGCTGCCAGTAATCGCCAGTCTATGTTACCTGCGTATTGCTCAAACCAAGGTTGATATTTGGGTAAGGTGTCTTTTATGGCTTCGATATAAGCAAGTGTGTTCACATAATTAAACTGGCGAACATGGCCGAAGTATTTTTCTTCTAACACATAAAGCTGGTTGCTTTGTTTTACGTCGCCAAAAAATGGCACCATGAGGGCATATAAAGAGTCATCACCATCTTTTCTTAGTAACCAAGCGATAGGATCATTACGGGTAACCGAAAAGCCGATACTCAAGTTTGGGTGGTAGCGGCGAAACAGCGATAAGGTGTGCGAGTCTGCTAGGGTGTAATCAATTTCACCGTCGATAACAGCTTGCAGAAGCTCTTCTTCATCCATATCTTCTGTTTCGTTCCAGCTAAGTTCTGGATTAAGTTGTTTTAATTGTTGTAGTGCCAACGAGTGACTGCTTTTGGCGAGAACAGTCAGATTGCCGGTTAAATCCGCAAATTCACGGGGTCTATTACGGCCTTGTTTATAAACTAATTTTTGGCTTATTGTGCGATAGGTTGGGCCGAAGCGGTAATGCTCAGCCCGAATCGTATTATAGGTAAGACCTGACGCTATAATATCTAAATCGCCACTTTCTAAGCGTGCGAACATATCGGATAGATTAAAAAAAGGCACCATTTCAAGCTCAACACCAACATAGTCAGCAAATTCTTGGGCGAGCTCATATTCAAAGCCTTGCACACCTTGTGGAGCCTGATAGTAATTACTCGCGCCAGCTAATGTGCCGACTCTAATTTTGTTCTGCGCCTTGATATGAGCAAGTTGCGACGGTTGCTGTTGCATATCGCACGCACATAACATGAGCACTAAACTAAAAATAGCGAGTAACTTTTGCATAAATTATAAATGCCCCTTAAACCATTATCTTAGTGTTATAACAAAACTTCTAAGCCACGTCACTTGGCGAATAGTGTTATAGATCTATTTAAAAATTAATAACTATAACAAGGCAGCTGGTAGATAAGTCATACAGAACAAGAACCTGCAGAGAAATAAAGACGACTAAGCTAGTTAATTGTTGCAACCTTAAAAGCGGTTATGAAGATTATTTAAATAAAAGCGTAATTTTGAGTTAAATCTAGACGTTATTTGCACTATAATATGCGCCTAAAATATCGTTCAATCCCTAACCCCGGATGAAAATACCTATGTTGATCCTTCGTGGTGCACCAGCACTTTCCGATTTTAGAGTTCAGAAAATTTTAGCGCGTTGCCAACAGGCACAACTTCCAGTCACTGACGTCTATGCTGAGTTCATGCATTTTGCTGATCTTACAGCCGAGCTTTCAGCTGATGAGCAAACCAAGCTGGAAAAACTGCTTACTTATGGTCCAACAATTGCCGAGCATACCCCTGCTGGCACGTTAATTCTTGTAACGCCGCGTCCAGGTACTATCTCGCCTTGGGCATCAAAAGCAACTGATATCGCACATAACTGTGGCTTAAGCCAAGTTCACCGTGTTGAGCGTGGTATTGCATACTACGTAGAAGGTAACTTATCAGCTGAGCAAACAGCTGAAGTTGCAGCGTTATTACATGACCGTATGACTGAAGCAACGCACGCGGATATGGCTGATGCAGCTAAATTATTCCGTCACGATGAGCCGCGTCCAATGTCATCAGTTGACATTTTAGGTGGTGGCCGTGAAGCGCTTGCTAAAGCAAACGTTGAGCAAGGTTTTGCGCTTGCAGATGACGAAATTGATTACTTGGTAGAAAACTTCCAAAAGTTAGGGCGTAACCCGAACGACATCGAATTATTCATGTTTGCACAAGCAAACTCTGAGCATTGTCGTCACAAAATCTTTAACGCCGATTGGACAATTGATGGTATCGAACAGCCAAAATCATTGTTCAAAATGATCAAAAACACTTACGAGCAAAACCCTGAAAACGTACTATCTGCATATAAAGATAACGCAGCGGTAATGAAGGGCTCGCTAGCAGGTCGTTTCTTCCCAAATAACGAAGGCGAGTACGCATACCATCAAGAGAACATCGAAATCTTGATGAAAGTTGAAACGCACAACCACCCAACAGCGATTGCGCCATTCTCAGGTGCATCAACAGGTTCTGGTGGTGAAATTCGTGATGAAGGTGCTACAGGCCGTGGTTCTAAGCCTAAAGCAGGTTTAGTTGGTTTCACTGTATCTAACCTACGAATTCCTGGCTACGAGCAGCCATGGGAAACAGACTTTGGTAAGCCTGGTCGTATCGTAAATGCACTTGATATCATGACTGAAGGCCCATTAGGTGGTGCGGCATTCAATAACGAATTTGGTCGTCCTAACTTACTTGGTTACTTCCGTACATACGAAGAGAAAGTATCAAGCCATAATGGTATCGAGGTACGTGGTTACCACAAGCCAATCATGCTTGCAGGTGGTTTAGGTAACATTCGTTCTGAGCATGTTCAAAAAGGCGAAATCCCTGTAGGTGCTAAGCTAATTGCACTAGGTGGTCCGGCAATGAACATCGGCCTAGGTGGTGGTGCTGCGTCTAGTATGACATCAGGACAATCAAACGAAGACTTAGACTTTGCATCGGTACAACGTGAAAACCCAGAAATGGAACGTCGTTGTCAGGAAGTTATTGATAAATGTTGGCAGCTAGGTGATGCAAACCCAATCGCTTTCATCCACGATGTGGGCGCAGGTGGTCTTTCTAACGCATTCCCTGAGCTTGTAGACGACGGTGGTCGTGGTGGTAAATTCCAACTTCGTGACATTCCTAACGATGAGCCGGGTATGGCACCACACGAAATTTGGTGTAACGAATCTCAAGAGCGTTACGTATTAGCAGTTGCGGCAGAAGACTTCGCGCGCTTTGAAGCAATCTGTAAACGTGAACGTGCAGAATACGCTGTTATTGGTGAAGCAACAGAAGAGCGTCACTTAACGGTTGAAGATAGCCACTTCGGTAACAACCCTGTTGATCTTCCGCTTGATGTTTTACTTGGTAAAGCACCAAAAATGCACCGTGAAGTTGAATCGAAAAAAGCGCAATCTCAACCATTAGACGTTGCTAACATTGATGCTGCAGACGCTGCACAGCGTTTATTACGCTTACCAACGATTGCTGAGAAAACATTCTTAATCACCATTGGTGACCGTACGGTAACGGGTTTAGTTGCGCGTGACCAAATGGTAGGTCCTTGGCAGGTGCCAGTAGCAAACTGTGCGGTAACAGCCGCTGCGTTTGATACTTACCACGGTGAAGCAATGTCATTAGGTGAACGTACACCAGCTGCACTTTTAAACTACGGTGCTTCTGCTCGTTTAGCTGTGGCTGAGTCACTAACGAACATCGCGTGTGCGAACATAGGTGGCCTTGAAAATATCAAGCTATCTGCAAACTGGATGGCTGCAGCAGGTCACCCAGGCGAAGATGCGGGTCTTTACGAAGCTGTTAAAGCGGTGGGTGAAGAGCTTTGTCCGGCACTTGGTTTAACTATTCCTGTGGGTAAAGACTCAATGTCGATGAAAACTCAATGGGATGAAAACGGCGAGCAAAAATCGGTTACTGCACCATTATCATTGATCATTACTGCCTTTGGTCGTGTTGAAGATGTTCGTAAAACAGTAACGCCACAGCTACGTACTGATAAAGGTGAGTCATCACTATTATTAGTTGATTTAGGTGCGGGTCAAAACCGTATGGGCGCATCAAGCCTTGCACAGGTTTATAAGCAACTAGGTGATGTAACGCCTGATGTTGATAACCCAGCACTATTAAAAGGCTTCTACGAAGCAATGCAAGCGCTTGTTGCTGATAACAAGCTACTTGCTTACCATGACCGTTCAGATGGTGGTTTATTCACTACGGTTGCTGAAATGGCATTTGCTGGTCACACGGGTGTAACAGTAGACCTTGCTGGCTTAACAGGTTCAGACATCGAAGCGCTTTACAATGAAGAGCTAGGTGCGGTTATCCAAGTGGCAAACGCTGATTTAGACGCAGTGAAAGCCGTTCTTGCAGACCACGGCTTAGCAGCTATCAGCCATGAAATTGGCGCACTAAACGCTGATGACCGTGTGGTATTCACTCGTGGTGATGATGTGGTTCTTAACCACACGCGTACTGAGCTTCGTACTATTTGGGCAGAAACAACTTACCAAATGCAAGCACGTCGAGATAACCCTGAGTGTGCTAAGCAAGAGTTTGACGCTAAGTTTGACGCAAAAGACCCAGGTCTTAACGTAAAACTAAACTTTGACTTAAACGAAGATGTTGCAGCACCTTACATTGCAACTGGTGCGAAGCCGAAAATGGCTATTTTACGTGAGCAAGGTGTTAACTCTCACTTAGAAATGGCGGCGGCATTTAACCGTGCAGGCTTTGCTGCGGTTGACGTGCACATGAGCGACATTCTTGAAGGTCGTTTAACACTTGAGCAATTTAAAGGCTTAGTGGCATGTGGTGGTTTCTCGTACGGTGACGTATTAGGTGCTGGTGAAGGCTGGGCTAAGTCAATCTTATTTAATGAGATGGCGCGTGAGCAGTTCCAAAGCTTCTTCCACCGCGAAGATACATTCAGCTTAGGTGTGTGTAATGGCTGTCAAATGCTTTCAACATTGAAAGAATTGATCCCGGGCACTGAGCACTGGCCACGTTTCGTAACGAATAAGTCAGAGCGTTTTGAAGCTCGCTTTAGCCTTGTAGAAGTGCAAGAAAACCCATCGGTATTCTTTAATGGTATGGCAGGTTCACGTATGCCTATCGCTGTTTCTCACGGTGAAGGTCATGCTGAGTTCGCAAACGGTGATGCAGTTAAAGCAGCGCTTGAATCAGGTACTGTGGCAGTGAAGTTTGTTGATAACTACGGTAACCCAACAACGCAATACCCAGCTAACCCGAATGGCTCGCCAGAAGGTATCACAGGTATTACCTCTACTGATGGCCGTGCAACGGTTATGATGCCGCACCCAGAGCGTGTATTCCGTACTGTTGCTAACTCATGGCACCCAGATGAGTGGACTGAGGATAGCCCATGGATGCGTATGTTCCGCAACGCTCGTAAAAACGTTGGCTAGAACTTAGTTATGTACCTAGATATACAAGCTAGGTTCATACAAACCCTTTAAACTAAAAAGGCTGCACTATCATGTGTGGCCTTTTTGTTTATAATGATCTGAGAAGCGAGAAGCGAGAAGCGAGAAGCGAGAAGCGAGAAGCGAGAAGCGAGAAGCGAGAAGCAAGGAGAGTTTTTTGAGTTTTAAGCGAGCGTGTGTTGGGTTACTAGGTATCGTGCTAAGCATGGTGCTGTTGGCGTATCTGTTCAGGTTACCACTGACATCGTGGTATTTAACACCTATGCTCAGTAAAAATGGCGCTGAGCTTCACTGCATTGATTGGTCATTAACTCGCAAGCTTGATTTGAATATCGAGAAATTATGCTTAACCTACCAAGGGCAGCAAATTGAGTTAGCTGGCATTATTGCGAATAAGCAACAGGTTAGTATTTCTCGAGCCAATCTTATAATTAGCAATCAGAGTAATAATCACCAACCTGACACTTCACAAACTGAATTTAAAAAGCTTGCTTTGGTATTACCCGAGCAAAGACCGCTAATAAGTATTGAGCAGCTTGATGTAGTCTCACCGTTTACCCAAAATCCTGTTAGGTTGGCGATACAAGAAAAACGCCTAAATCATTTTACGATTTCACGGGATCTCAATGCTGACGTTGTAATATCTAATTATGAAGTCAAAGCCAACATCACCTTTGATGAGCAAGTGGCTGAGCGGTTCGTAACATTGCCAACAAGCAGCCATTTTACCACTCAATCACAGATTAAGTTTGATGGAATTACAGTTGCAATTGAAAGCTCAATCAATGCAAGTTATCAGCATGCTGTAGGGGAGTGTGACCTAGGTTTTGCTAGTGAAGGGCAATTGAGTGCTAAGTATCAATTAAATCAACAGCATTTATACGCGGATTTATCAGCTTTACAAAATCAACTTAGTGCAAAGCGAGACTGCTTAAACACCATCGCAGACCAGCAGCATCAATCATTTGTTGAAGCGCAGTTACCGCTTACTTGGCAGTTACACATTGAAAAACCAGTTAGTGTAGAAAGTAAGTTGCTATCAATCCCAACTGTAAAGCTGCAAGCTATAGAAGGGCAAAGTGAGGTGACAGTCAGTAATACATCCCTTTCTTTACAGGATCCGCTGGCATCACTTAATAGTCAAGTTAGCATTGATTTCAATAGTAAAGATATAGATGAGCTTAAGTTCAACGCGCATTTGCATGAAAGCAGCGTTAGCGCTGATTATCAACTGTCGGTGGATTCACTACCTGCATTTTTAGATTTTCAGTCTGATGGCGCCTTGACTGAGGGTTTTGGGGTTGAAGATATTGGGGCTAAAGGAAAGCTAAATATTGAAGGGTTATTTACTAGCCCTACAGCTAAACTGAAAACTAATATAAGTGTTAAAAATGCCCTAATTTCGGGTGCTCAGATAACTGATTTTAGCAGCGCAATTAACGCTGAGTATAATGCCCAGCAGCACCTCGTTGTTAAAGCTAATAGCAAGGTTAAATCATTAACTTATGATGATATGAACGCAGCAAAAATTAGCAATGAGCTTACTCTTAGTACAGATCTCAGTGTGGGGGAGTTATTTGCTGATATTGATGCCAAAACCACGGCCGCTAAATTATCAACAGCAGAGCTTAGCTTAAATAAGTTGTCTGTTGTGTCAAAAGCTCTTCAAAGCCGCGCCTTGCAGGCAACGCATCATGTGTTTGCAGATGGCTTTGAAGCGCTTGTTAGCCATCATATGTCTGAGGTTGCTCACCCATTTGAATTAGTGATACCAGAGCAGGCAGTATCCAAGCTAAACCCGATAATTGCTCAGTTTGAGCCGCTTGCTACAGTCACTGATGGAGTCGTTTCGGGCAATATAAAAGGGGATGTAAACCTTCAACAAGCACAAGGGCGCGTGCAAATAAGTAAATTCACTGCGCTTTATAATGATTATCTAGCGAATGATTTCGCAGTGAATTTGAACGGCACGTTTAATTCAGGGCAGCTTAATATTGTAGCGACTAAATTTACACTCAATGAACTGCGCGCAGGTGCCGTGGTCAAAAATATACAAGGTCAGTTGCAGGTAACAGCTAATCAGCCTTGCGTAGCTAATCTAACTGGTCAGGTTATGGGTGGGGCATTTGTGGTGAATAAGTTCTGCCCACTCAGTGATAGCCAAACCGCGACTGTTAAATTTGAAAATATTGATGCCAGTAAATTGGTCACCCTTGATGCTGAATCAGGAATTAGCTTAAGTGGGCGCTTAGCAGGCACCTTACCCGTTGTAATAAATAAACAGGGCATCGAGGTAAAGCAAGGGCAGTTAGTTAATCAGGGTGATGGTAAATTACTGATCACTAATAATGCGGGCTTTGAAGCGGTAAAAGCGCAGCAACAAGAGCTGAGTACCACGCTGAGTTTACTTGAGAATTTAGATATTAAAAAACTACGCAGCAATGTTAATCTCAAACCGGATGGTTGGTTACATTTAGGTGTAAATTTAGAGGGTTATAATGAAGCGCAGCAGCAAGCAGTGAACTTTAATTATAATCATGAAGAGAATGTATTTACTTTACTTAGAGCGCTGCGTTTAAGTGATGAAATTACTCAAAGAGTTGAGAAAGAGTATGCAAAAAAAGGAAGCAATGATGGCTAAGTGGTTAGTAATGCTCACGGCGGTAGGCATGCTGAGTGCCTGTACCCACCGTGTTGAGGTGGCAGCAAAAGAGCCGATTACAATCAACTTAAATGTAAAAGTTGACCATGAGATCCGCGTAAAAGTGGATAAAGAACTAGATACCTTATTCAGTGATGACAGCGAATTATTCTAAGGAGCACACATGCGTAAATTACAACTTAAAAAACTAAATGTGATCACCTTGATCAGTGCTGTTTGTTTATCTTTCTCTGCTTGGGCTATCAGCCTTGATGATGCAAAAAGCCAAGGCCTAGTGGGTGAAGACAGCTCCGGCTATTTAGGTTTAGTGGTTAATAACAGCGAAGCAAAAGCGGTCGTTGATGAAATTAATGCAAAGCGTAAAGAGCAATATTTAAAACTTGCGAAAAAGAACAATCTTTCGTTAGCGCAAGTTGAAGCCCTTGCAGCTGCTAAAACTATCGAGAAAACGAAGCCGGGTCACTACATTGAAGTGAACGGTGAGTGGGTAAAAAAATAACTCACTAAATTTAATCGCTATAAAAAACAAAAAGCCAGCATTGCTGGCTTTTATCTTTATAACGCCGGTAGGTGTTAGCGCTTATCGATGCAGTTTTGCAGCAGCTGCTGCCAAAAGTCGATGCCTTTGCGTCTTGCAAGCTTAATATTGTGCTCTGGGATCGATTCAGGTTCATCGTAGCTGTCTAACGCTTCGCTCATGCTGGCTTCACGGATTAAATGCAGTGTTGGGTAAGGTGCACGATTCGTATAGTTTGCAGCATCGCTGTCATCGCTATCAGCAAATACATAGTCAGGGTGAAAGTTGGCTATTTGATACTTACCTTCATAGCCTTGCGCAGCTAAAAGCGCATTGGCTAAATCGACTAAATCTAAGAACTCTTCAAAATCTTTAAAGCCTTGCTCAAACATCAACAAAGTGGTTTCGCGCTCTGCTTGTTGGTCTAACGCGCTACATTGCTCAAGCATATCCATTACTGCATCATCAAGCGTAATAGACTGACTAATTTGATAATGAATGCAATTGCTTTCAACTTCTTTACGGGCAAACGGGCAGAAATTGTATTTTACGATTACGCTTGATACCCATTCGCGCATTTGTATTTCTGGGCGATTCATCGCTTGCTTTGAAGTCACATTATTTCTCTATTCTATTTTACTTTTCTATCTTACTTTTCTAAGTAAAGCTCAATTAAATTAACCGTTTTACTGATGGCGCCTTGGTTGTTAGCAATGCATTTCGCAGCTTGCTGACCGAGCTTTATCGTCTTTTGTACATCACTACTCAAAGCGACAAGTGTGTCAGCAAGGTGATTTTCATCGGTAACGGTTTTAGCTCCCTGAGCACTAATCAGCTCAGGATAAATATGGTCAAAGTTATAGGTATGAGGGCCTGCTAATACGCCAACAGAAAACGCTGCTGACTCTAACGGATTATGGCCGCCTCGCTCGATTAAACTACCGCCAACATAGCTGATGTTTGCCACACCATATAAGCATTGTAATTCACCTAACGTGTCAGCTAACACAACTTGTTGGTTGTTATAGTCATCTTCACTGCGACGACTAAAGCTCAAATTTGAACTTTTTAAAACTTCAGCGACTTTATCAAATTGCTCTGGGTGACGTGGAGCAATAATCAAAAGAGCGTTGGGTAACGCTTTTAACAGCTTCTTATGAGCAGTTAAAATAAGCTCGTGTTCAATAGGGTGAGTAGAGCCTGCAACCCAGATAAATCGCTCGTTGTTATATTGGTTTTTAAGTGCTGCGACTTTATTTAATTGCTCATCTGTAGGCATGATATCAAATTTAATTGAGCCAAATACGCGTGCCTTTTCAGGCTTTAAACCAAGTTCAATAAAGCGTTTTGCATCATCTTGATTATGACTGGCTAGATCGCTAATAGAGTGCATGATCACCTTAGTTAAAGGCATTACCTTTTGGTAGCCTTGCTGTGATTTAGCTGAAAGCCGGGCATTTAAAACAAGTACCTTTGTGCCGTTATTGTTGCTTTGCGCCATCAGGTTTGGCCAAAGCTCAGTTTCTAAAATACACAGTACCTTTGGCTGGATACGTTTTAAAAATCGCTTCGTAGCGAAGAAAAAATCAATCGGTAAATAACAGCAGCTAACTGCATCTTTAAAGTTATTTTTTATTTGCTCGCGACCCGTTGGGGTATTACAGGTTACTAAAATAGTAAGTGAAGGGTTTTTTGATTGAACGGCCTTAATAAGCGGCGTTGCTGCTAACACTTCCCCTACAGAGGCACAATGAAAAACAACATCGTGATGAGATAAGTTCGAAAAGCCAAAGCGCTCAGCAAAATGTTCACGGTAACCCTTATTCTTTTTGCCGCGTAAAACATACAGGTAAAAAACAACCAGTGGGCTTAGTAGGTATAAAAGTAAAGAGTATAAAATGCGCGCCATTGCTTAGCCTATATAGGTAAAACGTTATGATAGCGTGGAACCTTTGGGATCTAAATATAAAATGTTAAAAAGGGTTATTAAAGAAAGTTTTAAAGTGTTTACTGTTAGCTAATTTGGTAATATTTCGGTTACTTAATAAATCAACGAAGCAGTTATGAAATTTAAAATGATAAAAGCCTCGGTAATTGGTGCTTTTCTAAGTTGTTCAATGCCTTTATTTGCAGCACCTACCGCCTACTTACCGATTGGCATGGATGCACAGCTTGATCATCAATTAGAGACTTTGTTTGCCTTAACCACAGGCGCGCCTATGGTTAAACCTTATCGTTTATCGGAAGTAGAAAGTGCGCTTCTTGAGCTTGAAAAAAAAGAGCCAGGACTAGTCGCAGCTATCCGTTATAAAATAAAGCCTTATCAAAGTGATGATGCAGTAACACGTGCAGGTGTTAAATTACAAGTTGATACAGACAACAGTAAAAAAATAGCAAATCAACGCGGACTTAGCTCTGATGAATGGGGACAAGGCTTTTTTGAAGGTATTTGGCGTGCCAATGATTACACGCTAGTACAGGTTGGAGTTGATTACCGAGCCAAGGCAAATAAGTTTGTAAATTACAATTCGTTTATTAGTTTTGCTGGTGAAGATTTACAGTTCAACCTTGGGTATAAAGAACATTGGTTCTCGCCGTTTAAGCATTCTGCACAAATCATTTCAACCAACGCAAAAACAGCCCCGTCAATTTCGATTGGTATGGTAAAGCCTGCTTATAATTGGTGGAATTTTGATTTTGAATTGTACTATTCAGAGTTAGAACATGTTGAGAATGGTATTTTATATCAAGGTGAACTTCATAGTGGTACGCCTAAACTTGCGGGTACTCACTTCAGTATTGAACCTATTAGTGGTTGGAAAATTGGCCTTAACCGAATGATGCAGTTTGGCGGTGGGCCTCGTAAAGTAGATGCTGGAGATGTATTTGACGCTTTTTTTGATCCTGCCGGAAATGATAATGTTGCATTAGTAGGTAGCTCTGATGCGGAGCTGGGCGATCAGTTCGCTTCAATTACAAATGTAATTAACTTTAATTGGGGATTGCCAACAGAGCTTTATTTTGAATACGGTGGTGAAGATACTAAAGAGCACAAAAACTATCAGTTTGGTAATGTCGCTTATAGTTTAGGGGCTTTTTTCCCAAAATTAACAGACTCAATAAGTTTTAGATTTGAACATACCAATATGCACAGCTTTTGGTATAAAAATTATATTTATCCTACTAAGGGTAATACGGTAGATGGATTTGTTGTTGGACATTTTGCTGCAGATCAGCGTTACTTTGGTGACGGCGTACCGTCTGAAGTAAATGTTTTAGAAGTGACTTACTCTGAATCTTTTCAGTCTCTATGGCGTGCTAAAGTTTCAACCATTTCGAATAAAAGTAACTACGAGTATGATATAGGTGGATTTAGTCGAGAATATGATGATGCAATTGAACTTCAACTAAGTAACACGCGTCAATTAAACGAGCATACATTAGAGACAACTCTTACCTATGGTGAAGATGTTTTTGGCGATAACTATACTTGGTTATCTGTAGCCTATTTTTGGTAAGCAAAGCCGTTAATACTTTTTAAGGAATATTTATGTCAAATCTTGATTCTGTAGCGGCAAGCTACCTAGAAAGTTTAAATCGTCATCAAATGTTGTTTGAGACGATGGAAACTTACCACCCTGAAGTAATGCAACTACTAGAAGCTTGTCACAGTGCTTTACAAGCAGGTGGTAAAGTAATTTGGTTTGGTAATGGCGGTAGTGCGGCTGATGCGCAGCATTTAGCTGCTGAGTTTGTTGTGCGTTATAAATTGGAGCGCGGTCCGCTGGCTTCTATAGCATTAACAACAGACACCTCAATTTTAACCGCTCACAGTAACGACTATCACTTTGATACTGTATTTGAGCGCCAAGTGCAGGCGTTATGTAAGCCTGAAGATTTGGTGATTGGCTTAACCACATCTGGCACTAGCCCTAACATCAATCTTGCACTGGCAGCGGCAAATGAAATCGGCGCCTTTACTGTGGCATTAACAGGTCGAGATGGTGGTAAGGTAAAAGATATCGCTAAGCTACCGATTATTATTAAAAATGATGAAACCGCGCGTATCCAAGAGGCGCACATGTTTATCGGGCATTGGTTATGCGAAGCCATCGATATGGTTGTAGCGGAGCAAAAGTAATGGATTTAGCGTTACTAAAAAACCTTTCAAAGGCGCGTATTTTAGTCGTTGGTGATGTCATGCTAGATAGATACTGGCATGGCGACTCAGGTCGTATTTCGCCTGAAGCCCCTGTACCTGTTGTAAAAGTCAGTAAGTTTGAAGACAAAGCCGGTGGTGCAGCAAACGTTGCAAAAAATATTGCCCGTTTAGATGGTAAAGTGGGCCTACTAGGCTTAGTTGGTGAAGATGAAAGTGGGCAAATCCTCGAAACAATTTTAAGTTCAGAGAAAATTGATTCGCAATTAGTGAGTGTTTGCGATTTACCGACTATTTCTAAAATGCGAGTAATCAGCCGCCATCAACAAGTTGTGCGTCTTGATCTTGAGGAGACCTTTACTGAGCAACACAGTCAACTGTTATTAAACCGTTTAGAGCTGGTTTTAAATGACTACGATTTTGTGTTGTTTTCTGATTACAACAAAGGCTCACTGAGCTTAATTCAACAAATGGTTCAGGTTGCAAAGAAAGCGGGTAAAACGGTGCTTATTGATCCTAAATCATCTGATTTAAGCTTATACCGAGGTGCTGATTATATAACACCTAACTTAAACGAATTTAAACTTGCTGGTGGTAAAACTGATTCTGAGCAAAGCTTAACCCAAAGCGCTCGTGATCTAATCAATGAGGCTGGTATTGCAGCGATGCTATTAACGCGCTCAGAGCAGGGCATGTCGTTAATTAGCCAAGCAGAAAAACATGATTTTGCAGCCCAACAACTTGAAGTCAGCGATGTAACCGGCGCAGGCGATACTGTAATTGCAACATTAGCAGTGATGCTTGGTGCGGGAATGGCTGCAAAAGATGCAGTTGAAATTGCCAACCTCGCTGCTGGTATTGCGGTGAGTAAACTGGGTGCCGCAACCGTGTCCCCAGAAGAGTTGAGCCGTAAGCTTGGTCAATATTTGCAGCAAACTGGCGAGCATTACCAAACGCCGTTTGAAGATGTGCTTCAGCATATTGAGTTTGCTAAGCAAAATGGTGAAAAAATAGTGTTCACTAATGGCTGCTTTGATATTCTTCACGCAGGCCATGTGCGCTACCTAGCACAGGCTAAAGCACGAGGTGATAGGCTGGTTGTTGGCTTAAATAATGATGAATCAATCACTCGCTTAAAAGGCCCAGAAAGACCAATTAATCCATTGGATGAGCGTGCTATGGTATTAAGTGCGCTTGCGTCAGTTGATTGGGTTATTCCATTTGGCAGCATTGAAGAAAATGACACGCCAGCTAAGCTGATTGAGCAAATTAGCCCTGATGTGCTAGTAAAAGGCGGGGATTACACCGTTGACCAAATTGCTGGTGCCGATCATGTTTTACGCCATGGCGGAAAAGTCGAAGTACTTGAGTTTCTTAATGGCTGCTCAACATCAAACGTAATTAGCAAAATTAAGTCTTAAGCAATGCTTGGTAGTCACACACCAGTGACTGCCAATCACTTTGTTGCCAATGCATCACTTCATTACGGCCTTGCTCTTTTGCAAATGAACGGGCAAGGCGCTTAATGTTCTCTGTTTGCCAGCTAGCATGTGGCTGTTTGATTTCACCGCGGTCAAAGTCGATTATAAACACCTTACCAGTATCATCGAACAGGATGTTATTGATGTTTAAATCTGCGTGATAGACGCCATGATTGTGAAACTCGCTGAGAGTGACTGCTATCGCTTTTAGCTCAGACTGACTAAGTGGACGCGTGATTAAAATATCTAACACGCTTTTGGCGCCTGTTACTGCCTCGGTGATGATATCGCCGCGATAGATTAAGCCATGGGCAGTAACTTTTGCCGCAATGGGTGTCGGCACATTTAGGCCAAGCTCAAGCAAACGCATCATCAGTGTAAATTCTTTATAGACACGAGTTTGCTTCAAACCAACATATAGGTACTGATCGCTCAGTAACTTACCTATTAAACCACCGCGCCAATAGTGGCGCAGAACGCCTGTAAGCTGTTGATGTTTAAAAAACCACGCTGTTGCACGACCTTTTTTGGCACCAACGATTTTATCTTGTTGTTGCCAATAATTGGCATCGAACCACTGTTGCGTGAGCTCGTCTTTATAAGCTGGGTGACACAAAAGGGTGGTGTTTTGCAGATGCTGAGTTTCAAACATAACAACTTCAAGATTAAATAAAATTAGCGCTATCTTACCGTATTTTTAGCTTTTCGCATAAGTGCTTGCATTAGCATCAAGTTAATTTAAGATCGCATATTATTTGCTGTAGCTAAGGGCGCACGTGACTCAATCAACCTCCTATTCAGATATTTGTATTTTAAGGCTTTCGGCTATTGGTGATGTATGTCATGCCGTATCAGCAGTGCAAGAAATTCAAAAGGCACATCCGAAGGCAAAAATTACCTGGGTGATTGGTAAAGTTGAGGCTATGTTACTGGCCGATTTACCAGGTGTTGAGTTTGTTGTGTTCGATAAAAAGCAGGGCAAACAGGCTTATCAACAACTTAAAGACACGTTCAAGGGGCGTAAATTTGATGTGCTATTACATATGCAAGTCGCACTCAGAGCGAATTTAGCAGCCCGTTGTATTCCTGCAAAGATCAAAGTGGGGTTTGATTGGGCACGCTCAAAAGAGTTGCATAGTTTGTTCATTAATAAGCGTATTGCCCCGCAATCAGAGGCGCATGTATTAGAAGGTTTTAAAGGCTTTGCTCAAGCAATTGGCATCCCTGATTACAAACCTCAATGGCAAATGCCAATTACTGAGCAGCATCAACAAGCAGCCGATGCGCTATTAGGTGAAGAACGTTTAGCTGGGCGTATTTTTGTTATCTCGCCTGCGGCAAGTAAAAAAGAGCGAAATTGGTTACCTGAGCGTTATGCTGCACTTGCTGAACATGCTCATCAACAAGGCTTTTCGGTGGTTATTACTGGCGGCCCAACCCCTTTAGAGATTGAACTTGCCGAGCAAATTATCGCGCAGAGTTCGGCACCTGTGCTTAACTTAGTAGGGAAAACTCAACTAAAAGAACTGTTATGTGTTTTGAAACGTGCTGCGTTAGTGTTAGCGCCTGATACTGGGCCTGCGCATATGGCTGTAACGGTAGGAACACCTGTTATTGGTTTGTATGCCCACTCAAACCCAAAACGCACAGGACCTTATTTGTATCAAAAGTATGTTGTTGAGGTTTATCACCAAAATTTACGTGAACAAACAGGCAAAACAGCGCAACAGCTACCTTGGGGAACACGCGTGAAAGGGGCTGATTTAATGGCGCAAATAAGTGTAGAAAAGGTGATTTCGATGTTTGACCACGTGGTAGAAAAAGAGCAATTGTAATGAGCAAAGTTTTATTTTTAGACCGTGATGGTGTGGTCAATATTGATCATGGCTATGTATACAAACCAGAAGAGTTTGAATTTGTACCCGGTGTATTCGAGGCGTGCAAAGCTTTTGCTGATGCTGGTTATAAAATTGTGGTGGTAACTAACCAGTCGGGTATTGGCCGTGGTTATTATTCAGAGCAAGATTTTTCCAACCTTACTGAGTGGATGAAGGGCGAATTTTTACGCCATGGCGTTACAATTCTTGATGTCTATTTTTGTCCGCATCATCCAAGCAAAGCAGAGCCTTCCTATTTGCAAGAATGTAATTGTCGCAAGCCTGCCCCAGGTATGCTTTTACAAGCCATTGATGAGCATCAAATCGACCCATCACAAAGTATTATGGTCGGTGATAAGCTTGGCGACCTTATTGCTGCTGAAAGAGCTAACATCGCTACCCGTGTTTTAGTTCGCTCAGGGCAAAGTTATGCTGAGTCAACAGAACAACATGCCGATATTGTTTGTGAATCTTTAGCTGATTTACCCAATTTATATTTATAATTTATGAGGTAAGACCAGTTTAAGTTCACAAACCCACACCAGTTGAGGGTTTGCGACGAACTGCAAACAGTGCAATTGTTCGTCTAAGCTTTTACAATAGGTGCAAAATTTAAATTCATGCTAATCATTTCTGATTAGGTACAAGAATATGTGGAGATTACAGATGAGAGCATCTGCGTTTTTTAATCAGTTGCAGCAGCAAATTGATGAAGTGAAAGCTGAGGGATTATACAAAAGCGAACGTGTTATCACGTCGCAGCAACAGGCTCAAATTGAAGTTGCCTCTGGCGATAAGGTTATTAACTTTTGTGCTAATAACTACCTTGGCTTAGCAAATAGCCCAGCGTTAATTAAAGCAGCTCAACAAGGCCTTGATGAGCACGGTTTTGGTGTTGCATCTGTACGCTTTATTTGTGGTACTCAAGATATTCATAAAACTTTAGAACAAAAGATCTCTGAGTTCTTAGAAACAGAAGACACCATTCTTTACTCATCATGCTTTGATGCAAACGCAGGTTTATTCGAAACAATTCTAGGTCCAGATGATGCGATTATCTCTGATGCACTAAACCATGCTTCGATCATTGATGGTGTACGTCTTTGTAAAGCAAAGCGTTTCCGCTATGCAAATAACGACATGAGTGACCTTGAAAAGCAACTTATTGCTGCTGATGAAGCGGGCGCTAAAACTAAGTTAATCGCTACTGACGGCGTTTTCTCAATGGACGGCGTTATTTGTAACCTTGAAGCGGTTTGTGATCTTGCCGATAAATATGATGCATTAGTGATGGTTGATGACTCTCACGCTGTTGGTTTTGTTGGTGAAAATGGTAAAGGTACGCCGGAGTACTGCGGTGTACTAGACCGTGTTGATATCATCACGGGTACCCTTGGTAAAGCACTTGGTGGCGCATCAGGCGGTTACACATCAGGTAAAAAAGAAATTGTTGAGTGGTTACGCCAGCGTTCTCGTCCTTATCTTTTCTCAAACTCACTTGCACCATCAATTGTTACTGCATCAATTAAAGTACTTGAGATGCTAAGCAATGGCGGCGAGTTACGCGCTAAGCTTTGGGATAACGCAAAGTATTTCCGTGAACAAATGGAAGCTGCAGGATTTACCTGTGCAGGTAAGGACCACGCTATTATCCCTGTCATGTTAGGCGATGCTAAAGTTGCCTCAGCCATGGCTGACAAATTACTTGCTGAAGGTATTTACGTAACGGGTTTCTCATTCCCTGTAGTACCTAAAGGCCAAGCACGTATCCGTACGCAAATTTCTGCGGCGCATACAAAAGAGCAATTAGATACCGCTATTGCTGCCTTTACCCGTATTGGTAAAGAAATGGGTGTTATCTAATTTTATTTCCTAAACCGAAGCATTTGCTTCGGTTTTGTTTAATTGAGTATAAATCATGAAAGCATTATCTAAATTAAAAGCAGAACCAGGGATCTGGATGACTGATGCGCCAAAACCTGAAGTTGGCCATAACGATCTGCTTATTAAAATCCGCAAAACAGCAATTTGTGGAACAGATGTCCATATTTATAAATGGGATGAGTGGGCACAAAATACAATTCCTACGCCAATGGTTGTTGGTCACGAGTATGTAGGTGAAGTGGTTGATATGGGTCAGGAAGTACGTGGTTTCCAAGTGGGTGACCGTGTTTCTGGCGAAGGCCATATTACCTGTGGTCACTGTCGTAACTGTCGCGCTGGTCGTGTTCATTTATGTCGTAATACAACAGGCGTAGGTGTTAACCGCGAAGGTGCATTTGCTGAATACCTTGTGATCCCAGCTTTCAACGCATTTAAAATTCCAGATAACATTCCTGATGAACTAGCATCAATCTTTGACCCATTCGGTAATGCAGTACACACAGCGTTGTCGTTTGACTTAGTAGGTGAAGACGTATTAATCACAGGTGCTGGCCCAATTGGTATTATGGCAGCTGCTGTTGCCAAACATGTTGGTGCACGTCATGTGGTTATCACCGATGTGAACGAATACCGCTTAGATTTAGCACGTAAAATGGGCGCGACTCGTGCTGTAAACGTAGCAACTGAAAAGCTTGAAGATGTAATGAAAGAGCTTGGCATGACCGAAGGCTTTGATATTGGTCTTGAAATGTCAGGTGTGCCAGTTGCATTTAACAGCATGCTAAACAACATGAATCACGGCGGTAAAATTGCCATGTTAGGTATTCCACCTTCAGATATGGCGGTTGATTGGAACCAGGTTATTTTCAAAGGTCTAATTATTAAAGGTATTTACGGCCGTGAAATGTTTGAAACTTGGTACAAGATGGCGAGTCTAATTCAGTCAGGTCTTGATCTGAAACCAATTATCACTCACCAGTTCTCCGTGGATGACTTCCAAGCAGGCTTTGATACAATGATTTCAGGCCAATCAGGTAAAGTAATCCTCAACTGGGATTAATACCGAGTAATTTGATAAGGCGGCTTTGGCCGCCTTTTTAGTTTAGAGAGTACTATGTCGTATAAACATATTTCAGTGAGCGAAACATTTGCGCTGTTAGATAAAGAAGAGGTTGTGATTGCTGATATTCGCGATCCTAACTCATTTCAAACGGGTCATATCCCAGGTGCTGAGCATTTATCAAATGCCAACATCAGCGAATTTATGATGCATAAAGAGTTTGACCAGCCAATCATCATCGTTTGTTATCATGGTGTGAGCTCTCAAGGTGCTGCAAGCTATTTAGTTGAGCAGGGGTTTGAAGACGTATACAGCATGGATGGTGGCTTTACAGCTTGGCAGACGCAACTTCCGGAGCATATTGAACGATGATTGAGTTGGGTAGCATAAATAATCCTCGCGCCGCACAAGGCTTTATAGATTACATCAAAAGTAAGGGCTTACATGGTGAGCTGCGCTCGCAAGATGGGCAAACTGTGATTATTTGTGTTGCTCCAGAGCACTTTCATCAGGCTCAACCACTTTGGCAGGAGTTTGCGGCTAACCCTCATGACGAAAAATACCAACAAGCTTCATGGCAGGTGGGCAGTACACAATCGCCTCTGTCATATCAAGGCCAATCACTTAATTTAAAAGCCCGTTTTAAGGCATTAAGCTGGCTAAACCGTACAGTTACTCTAGTCTCGATAGCTATATTTGTGGCCTTCTTATTGGGTGGTTTTGAAACTATTTATAGTATGTTGCAGTTCAACCCTGCACAGCCTCTAACTTGGTTTACACCTGCCATTGTGCACTTTAGCGCTGTTCATCTTATTTTTAATCTGATCTGGTGGATGACGCTGGGTAACGATATAGAAAAACGCAGCGGTAAATTAACCTTAGTGGGTTTATTTTTAGTGACGGCATTCATTAGTAACTGGGCACAGTTTTTAGTTGTTGGGCCTAACTTTGGTGGTTTAAGCGGCGTTGTGTATGGCTTACTTGGTTTTTGTTGGATCTACAGCGTAATGAGGCCAACAGAGCCGCCACTAGTAAGTAATAGCATCGTTGGTTTTATGTTGGTTTGGCTTATTCTAGGCTTTGTAGATATGTTGCCTGTGAGTATGGCGAACTGGGCGCATTTAGCGGGGTTATTGGCTGGTATGGCTTATGCTGTGTCAGACAAGCTGCTTTCACGCAAATAATCGCGTAAACAAAAATGGCGGCTTATGCCGCCATTTTACAATTAATGGTATAAATACTTAGTAAATAACACTTCTCGGACAATCTCTTGTCCTGTTTCTTGTTTTAGTAGTGCTTTTAGCTTTTCGGTACAGCGCTTTCTGATTTCTTCGCGGCCGGTCAGCGATTTAATGTTTTCTTCTGGCTCTTTGGAGAGTATTTCAACAATCGCATCACGCAATAGTGGAGTGTGGTGTTCTACGATTGCGATATCAGATAGATCATTGAGCATGAGATCCACCGTAATACGAACATAGCCAAGCTTTTTATTACCTTGGCCTATGTAGTTAGTGATGATGTCAGGCTCAAAACCAAAGTAGCCAACATTTGATTCAGCGCGTACAGACCAACTTGTTGCAGTAACAAGTAGCATGCTTATCAAGTAAATTGATAACAATGATTTTTTCATAGTTAAGAATATTCCACCCTTTCAATGATTTTTAGTCTATACCCAAATTCACTTAAGATACAGGCTGTTCTGCGTTTTTTAACCCAGCTTGAGATTAAATCATGACTTTTTCGAAACGTGCAGCAGTGATATCATTTGCACGGTTTTTAAAAATAATGAGTCGTTGTGATCACATTCCCAGTTTCATTAGCTGCAAATTGGCAGCCTGCTTCAGCATTTCCAGATTTGACGCAACAACAGCAAAGTTGGCTGCTTGAAGCTGGGTCTTTAACAGCTAAGCTTAAAAGTCACTGTCAAGTCTTTTCAGTTAAAGTTTTAAACGAAGCACCTTTTGACCTAACCTGCGAGCAACAAGCATTACTCAATACCTCTTTAAGTCAGGCATTAAATCGCGAAGTGTTACTACTATGCGATGGTAAACCAATGGTTTATGCACAAAGCTGGTTGCCGGCAGATGATACATTAAAAAAGCAGCAGTTACTAAGTATGGGGACAAGGCCGCTGGGCGATGTTATTTTTCAAGACCCAAACTTATCGCGCACTGAAATAGAAGTTGCTGAGTTTTCACAGCAGCACGCTATTCAAGCTTTAACAGCTGAAATAGGCTACTCTTCACAAGCATTGTGGGGAAGGCGCAGTGTATTTAGCTTATCTAATGCTCATTTTCTCGTAGCTGAAGTATTCTTACCTGGAGCGTATATTTACCTATGAAGCTAGCTGCACTTAAGGTCGCACATATACCTTACTATAAACAGTTAATGCGTACCGATAAGCCTATTGGTACCTTGTTGCTATTATGGCCAACTTATTGGGCGTTGTGGCTTGCTGAGCTTGGCACGCCGAGCTTATTCAATTTTGTGGTATTTAGTTTGGGTGTCTTTGTGATGCGCAGTGCTGGGTGTGTAATTAATGACTTTGCCGATCGTAAAATCGATGGCTCAGTTAAGCGCACAGCCCAGCGACCGCTGGCAGCAGGTTTAGTATCAAGTGGTGAAGCTCTGAGCTTATTTGTACTGCTCATTGTGGTGGCGTTTGGTTTAGTGTTAACACTTGGATGGTCAACGATATTATTGTCGTTTGGTGCTTTAGCACTGGCGTTCTGTTATCCATTTATGAAGCGCTACACCCAGCTGCCGCAAGTTGTACTTGGCGCGGCATTCAGTTGGGCTATTCCAATGGCCTATATGGCATCAATTGGCTCAGTACCATTAGAAGCCTGGCTCCTATTTATCGCGAATCTTGTTTGGACTGTGGCTTATGACACCATGTATGCCATGGTTGATAGAGATGATGACTTAAAGATTGGCGTTAAATCGACAGCAATCTTGTTTGCCAGCTATGACAGACATATCATCTTTTTACTCAATGCCTTATTTATTGCGATTCTTGCTTACATAGGTATGAGTCATCAGCTTGGCTTGCCATATTGGCTGGGCTTAGCTGCAGCGGTTGGTTTTTTACTTTATCAACAAACGCTTATTCATAAACGAGAACGAGAGCCTTGCTTCAAAGCATTTTTGAATAATCACTATGTGGGGTTAGTGATTTTTATCGGTTTAGCAGCATCCTTGCCACTGTCCTTTTAATTATCTTGGTGGGTCGATAATACCGCTGATTGAGGCATTTTTTCTGAACCAACCCGCAATTGAGTAGCGTACATCGTTTGCGGGTAATACTTCATGCATAAAGCGTTCGCTTTCAAACATCACCAATAAGCCCGCTTGAGGTTTAATGACTATTTCAATCTCTTTACTCTTTGGTTTGTAGATCACCAATTCACCGCCAGATTCTGGCGTATTTAAGTAACAAACCGTTGTAAAAATGCGATTAGAACGGCCTTTGAAGGCATCATAGTGCTTTTTATAAAAGTCACCTTGTTGATACTTTGCATAATGGCATTCATAGTCAAATAAGCCTAAATAAAAGCCACGGTTTAACTGTGTCTTTATTGCTTCCATGGTTGCCAGATAAGTAATTTGTGCTTGGCTTGAGCTATCAAACCAAAAGGTTTTATCTTTACGCACAGTTTTATCTATTTGTTGGTCGTTTAATCGGCCAATACCTGCGGTATGAAAATGCGGATTAATGCGATAGCAATCGGCAATTAAATCAGCAATTAAGCTTTCATTAATCGCGTTTTCAACAACAGCATAACCAGTACGTTCAATAGCATCTAAGTATGTGTCGGTAATAAGCGGTGCGGTCATTCATGTGAACAATCAAAAAAAGGTGCGTAAGTGTATATGAAAAATTGTGTGATGCACGCTTTTTATGCAGTAAAAATGAAGAAATAAAAAAGATTGGCTAGCCTGATTAATTACAGGCTAGCAGTAGATTAAATAGCTTCTAACCTTGGCTTGAAAGGGCCGTTTTTTCAATGAGATCGAGTAAGTGGCTAACGTGAGAATTCTCATTGATTTGTTGGTTTGTTTGGATTATTAGCTGGTCGTGTGCGATACCTTTATTAGTTTTTAATAATAGTAACTCCGGATCAGATGACACACTATTAGCATGCTCAATGCTGGCAATCGCGATATGGTTTGATTTTTTCAGACCATCCATAACTTGTTCAATACTGCCTACTTTGATGCTTGATGTCTTATCAAAAGAATCAATTGCATCGTTTAGCATAGATTGCACTTGTTTTGACTGTGAAAAACAGCTGTACATAGGGTAGTCAGCTAAGTCGCGTTTACTAATGTCACTTTTATTTGCAAGCGGGTGATTTTTAGCCACGAAAATGATTAGTTGATCAGGTAAATGTATATCGCTGCCAATGCTGTTCATCGCTTGCGAACATACACTGATATCAATTTCACCTAATTGCAGTTTACGTACTAGTTCACTTTGCTCTTGCAGCTGCATCTCGATTTTCACATGAGGGTACTGCGCTAAAAACTGACCGCAAGAAACAGGCACAACCGTGCTCGCTTTGTTGGTGTAGCCAATAATCAGTTTTTCACTTGCGCAGCCGTTTAATGATTCAAATAAATGCTTCTTGGTTTCTTCAAGATTGTCGAGAGTTTGTTTTGCATACTCTAGGAAAAGCTCACCTTCTTTGGTTAACTTTACTGAGCGAGTAGAGCGAGTAACTAGCTCATAACCAATTTCATCTTCAAGTGTTTGAATACTTCTAGTTAATGCAGAAGTGCTTATTTGAGTTTTCTCTGCAGCTTGGCGGAAATGCCTTAGCACGCCTAATGCTACGAATTGTTCAAGTTGTTCAAATCTCACTTTAATAGTCCCTTGTTATAAGTAAGCCCTACATCCAGGCGGTACAATTTTACATCACGAGAGGCATAGTAAAGTATTGTACCCGTATTGGGAAGTACTTGTTTTACAGAAAAGTTACATCAATCAGGATAACGTTCCTTAATTTCTAAGAAAAGCGCTAAATTTTCAAGTAGCTGATCGACTAAAATTGGATCAAAATGTTTCCCACGTTGCTCTTTTATCAATGAGAGAGCATCATCGAGTGGCCATGCTTTTTTGTAGCATCGGTCACTGCAAAGTGCGTCAAATACATCTGCAATTGCAGTAATTCGACCAACAATATCGATATTATCACCAATTAGTCCTTGCGGATAACCAGTTCCATCCCATTTTTCATGGTGTTGGTAGGAAATTAAGGCCCCACAGTTTAATATTTCGTTTGTTGAGTTTTTTAGTATTTCATAGCCAGTTTCGGCATGAGTTTTCATTATTTCCCATTCTTCATCAGTGAGTTTACCAGGCTTATTTAGAATCTTGTCTGGAATACTAATTTTACCAATATCATGTAATGGTGAAGCCAGTTTAATGATTTCACAGCGGAACGAATCCAAGCCATATAATTTTGCGAGTAACTCACTGTACAAAGCGACACGTTTAACATGTGAGCCAGTTTCCTTTGAGCGCTTTTCGACTGCTTCGCCAAGAATATACGACAACTCTTTTTGTGACTCTTTGACCATTTCTCTAAGCTTTAAGTTGTCATAAGCAAGTGCGATATTATTGGCGTAAAATTCTAGCAGTTGATAGTCTGTATTTTGCAGTTTTGAACCTTTATTGACATACAACATAGTTTCAAGGCCTGCTTTTGTTGGAAAGTAGCCAATGTAATCTGTGCTGTTTTTTAAAGACGATTTTCTTTCATGTGCATCAATAAATAAGTTTTTTACATCCTCAGGAATTTTATTTTTACATGGAGTTGGCTCAACACCTGAAGCGGCAAGTAATTGAAAGTCATTAGCTGGCGATGATTGCAGGTTAACCGCAGCGGCACAATATATTTCTCTGTCACTTATCCCCATTACGTTAGTAACATGGTTTAAAATTGTGGAGGCAAACTCTTGCACACTATCACATTTTAGGAAATTGGCTGAGGCATTGATAATTTGTTCGAGGCCATGTTTATGATGATCAATAATCTGAATATCACGATGTGAACGTAGCGCTGAATAGAGCAAAGTTTTCATTTTTATCGCGGTGAGCTCAGTTTTATTTTTGTAATCATTGATATCGTAATCACGAATGATGGCTTCTTCAGGGGCTTCCCCAGGCTGACCTGTACGCAGTATTAAACGTATATCATGGTTTTCTATTTCATCGCGGATGTATTGAATGAGATCGAGGCCTGCGTGGTTTGTTTCCATTACCACATCAACAAGTGCCACTGAAAATGGAGTTCCTTTACCTAAAAGCTCTCTCGCTTCAGCAGCAGAATAGGCATGATAAAAGCGAAGCGCTTTATTTTCAAAAGTGAACCCAGCTAATACTAGTTTCGTAACTTGATGAATATCTTCTTCATCATCAACAACAAGAATATGCCAGTATTCAGCCTCTTCCGTACCTACATTATTTTCTTCTAAGGATTCTTCAGAAAATAAAAAATCATCCACAAAAGCACCACTTATTGTTGTATCTCATACAATAAGTATAGAGGGTGAATTTTACTCTGCCTTATCTGAAAGAGGTTTTTTTTCGATATTTTTCAATTCAATCTCGATTGCATCGCAAGAAATGTGGATCTCATACAAAGAGGTGAGAAGCGACAAGGCTAAGCACGCGAGGCTGATGCCAAATAAAATGATTCCAGTAGTATTAAATTCTATAAATAATGCAAACATTGATAAGGTACACATTAAAAAAGAGGCAACACCATAAACTTGCATTACGCGAATTAATTTAATGCGTTTTCTTAAATTGGTAATCTGTGCAACAACTAATGGGCGGATACTTTCTCCTTCACGTGCATTGAGCTCTCGAATAAGCTGAGCAAGCACCAAAAAACGGTTGGTGTAAGCAAGTAACAGTAAAGAAATTGCTGGGAATAACAATCCCGGTGTTGTTAAAGTCATGTGGCTACCTTGAAATAAGCATTGCAGCGAAGTTAGTTGCTAGCGTAGTTTAGGATTTAAAGATAGAAAAGTAAAAGGGAAGTGATTTGCAAAACAGTAATTTAAATCAACCTGCGAAGCAGGACCCATTCACTTGGGTAAAAGTGTTTCAGGCTGAAAATGGCTTAGAGGCAAACATTATTAAAGGGCTTTTAAAAAGTAAAGGGATCGAATCGCAACTGCAAGGTGAGCTTTTACAAGGGGCGCTTGGGGAGATCCCATTTGAACAAACAGGGGTCGATATACTTGTTTACGCATTAAAAGAGCGCCAGGCGCAAGAAATATTGCTAAACTACCGGCAATTAAAACAATCGGCTCCTGACTGGGTATGCCCAAAATGTCATGAGCTTAACGGAGCAACATTTGAAATATGTTGGTCTTGTGGGACTGTAAAGAATGACGAAAGCGAATAATTTTCAACGTATTAGAGAATTAAACTATTTGCAAAAAGCGGTATTAGGTGGCGCATTACTTGAGCGTATGCTGCCTAATTACAGCTTATTTAGTGAAGCAACAGGGTTCGGTGATGCCGCGGTTTTTCGTAGCGCATTGAGTGTTTGCTGGGAAAAAATCTTACTGCCAAAAAGTAAAATCAGCCTTGAAAAGCAAATTGAAAAAATTGAACCAAACGTGCCAGAGCTTACTGACTTTGACATGTTTGGCACCTATCCCGCAATCGATACAGCGACAGCTTTGCTTGGCATGCTGCACGGTTTGATAGCCAAAGATGAACAAGAGTTTTTAAATATTAGTAAAATTTCACAGGCTTCAGTGGCTCGTTTCATTGAATATCAACTAACAGTGGATGGTGAAATTGCTGATAACAAAGCTGTTCGTGAACACCCTTTAATGCAGTATGAAATTGATGTGCTTGCAGAGCTTATTGATTTTGTAGAGCAAATGGGCCGAATTACCTCAGAGAACGTAAAAGAGCTTAAGCAACTTGCGGTATCTGACGGTCAAACCAATATTGGTATTGCAATTTAATATTCAGTAATGCGTATTTTCACTGTAAAATACGCATTTGTTTTTTCTTGGCGGAGTAATTGATGCGAATTTTAGGTATTGAATCATCATGTGATGAAACGGGTATTGCCATTTATGATGATGAACAAGGCTTATTAGCACATCAACTGTATAGCCAAGTAAAAGTACATGCTGATTATGGCGGTGTGGTTCCTGAGCTTGCTTCACGCGATCACGTACGTAAAACCTTACCTTTGATTGATGCTGCCTTTGCGCAAGCTGGCTGTGGTCCTGAAGACTTAGATGGCATTGCATACACCGCAGGCCCTGGACTTGTTGGTGCGCTTCTGGTGGGAACCTCAATTGGTCGCTCACTGGCTTATGGTTGGAATATTCCAGCGGTTGCTGTACATCATATGGAAGGTCACCTACTTGCGCCAATGCTTGAAGAGGACAAACCGGAATTTCCGTTTATCGCACTACTGGTGTCTGGCGGCCATACTATGATGGTAAAAGTATCTGGCATTGGTGAATACGAAGTGCTGGGAGAGTCAGTTGATGACGCGGCTGGTGAAGCATTCGATAAAACCGCGAAGTTATTAGGTCTTGATTACCCAGGTGGCCCGCGTTTAGCAAAACTTGCGGAGCAGGGTACGCCTAAGCGTTTTGTATTTCCACGTCCGATGACTGATAAACCAGGCTTAGATTTTAGTTTTAGTGGTTTAAAAACGGCGGCATCGCTTGCTATTCGTGATAGCGATGATGACGAGCAAACCAAAGCTGATATAGCTCATGCATTCCAAACAGCGGTAATTGATACCTTAATCATTAAATGCAAACGTGCATTAAAGCAAACCGGTATCAAACGTTTAGTGATCGCCGGTGGTGTGAGTGCAAACGTGCAATTGCGTGCGCAACTTGAACGAGTAATGCAAGGCATGAAAGGGCGTGTGTATTACCCGCGCACAGAGTTTTGTACAGATAACGGTGCAATGATTGCTTACGCTGGTATGCAGCGCTTAAAGGCAGGGCAGTTTGCTAGCCTTGATATGAAAACTAAGCCGCGCTGGCCTATTGATTCACTCGAAGCGCTTTAATTTACATCACTATTCCTGCTCTGGGGCTTTCTTCTTAGCCCCTACTTTAGGTTCTTCCCCAGCCATCAAGCGAGTAATGTTTGCTCTGTGGCGGAAAATTATCAGTACGGTTAAAAAGGTAACTGGCAGAGTATACAAAGGTTTTATCCACCAAGTATAAATAGGCGCTAATGAAACCGTAACCAGTGCCGCGAGAGATGAGTAACGCGTGATAGCAATAATTAAAAGCCAAGTTGCAATCAACATCCCCCCTAGCGATAAACCAATGGGTAATAACGTGCCAAAAGCGGTCGCGACGGCTTTACCACCTTTAAAGCTAAAAAACAGTGGATACATATGACCCAAACAAGCAGCTACACCAATTAAACCTAACATTAGTGGCTCTATCTTTAAAAAGTAAGCACCCCAAACAGGGATGGTTCCTTTTAAAATATCAAAGACAAGAACTAAAACAGCGGGGACTTTACCACCAAGGCGATAAACATTTGTAGCACCCGGGTTATTCGATCCATGACTGCGTGGGTCTGGTAGTTTAAACAGCCGAGATACAAGGATAGCGGAAGAGACCGAACCTAGTATGTAAGCCAAAACTAACATTAAAACTTCTAACACGCGCTTCCTTATTTTTTAATCTGCACTTTTGGGCTATCATTGGCGGCAAAACCATTTGCCACTCTCGTCGAGTCGGATGTAAGCACCCTATGCAATGCATCTATTCGTTATTGTAGGGGTAATTTTTACATATTAAAACAGTATGACAGCTTATATAGCGCATTATTAAAATTAATAAGCGTTAAGGCTGAGTATTGTTTTTAATATTTATGTCGCTTGGAGTATCAATGGACAAGGTATATATATCACAACTGCACGTAGACACCATCATTGGCGTGTATGATTTTGAAAAAGAAAGTAAACAAAGCCTGTATTTTGATATCGAAATGTTATGTGATATTTCTGCCGCAGCGGCGACAGATGATATAAATTTGGCTCTTGATTATGCCAAAGTGAGTGAGCGAGTGATTGAGCACACAACGGCAAAACCTGTTGAGTTACTAGAAACTTTAGTTGAGCAATTAGCTGCCATTATTTTAGCTGAGTTTGCGACCAGCCAAGTCACTATTCGCGTGAGTAAACCAGCCGCAGTGCCACAAGCGCAAACTGTTGGAGTTGAGATCACCCGGTGTAAGGCAAATTAGAGATGGCGCAAATTTTTATAAGCCTAGGTTCTAATGTCAATAAAGAGCATTATCTTCGACAGGCGCTTATCGCGCTGAAAGCTTACTTTCCTGATTTTATTCATTCATCAGTATACGAAAGTGAAGCGGTGGGGTTTGCAGGTAGTAATTTTTATAATTCAGTTGTTGCAGCAAAAACAGATATGCCATTAGCTGAACTATGTAAATTACTGAAAAAAATTGAACTTGATAATGGCCGCACCCGTGAAGATAAAAAGTTTAGCCCGCGGACATTAGATCTCGATTTATTGTTTTATGATGACATTATCTGTGAAACACCTGCGCAATTACCGCGGGATGAAATAACCAAAAATGCGTTTGTATTACAGCCTCTTGCTGAAATAGCGCCTGATTTTTATCACCCCGTAGCTAAGCTAACTTTGGCTGAGTTATGGAATAATTATAACAACCCCCAACAAAAACTATGGAAGGTGGAGTTTTCTAACCCATGAGTATTATTGAGATAATTGTTTTAGCCCTGATCCAAGGATTGACTGAGTTTTTACCTATTTCGAGCTCAGCGCATTTAATTTTACCCTCACAAGTTTTAGGTTGGCACGATCAAGGCTTAGCATTTGATGTGGCTGTTCACGTTGGAACCTTAGGTGCTGTTGTATTGTACTTTAGAAAAGAAGTGGTCGATATTCTTGGTGCTTGGTTTAAGTCGTTTGGTGCACAAGGTGCAACCGATGATAGTCGTTTAGGCTGGTGGATTATTGTTGCGACTATTCCTGCATTATTAATTGGTTACTTATTCAAAGATTTTGTAGAGAGCTACTCGCGTAATGCATGGGTTATTGCCACCTCAACCATCGTATTTGGTTTGCTACTTTGGTATGCCGATGCTAAAGCAAAGCAAGTTAAAAATATTTACCAAGTAAACTTTTTTAGTGCGCTATTGCTGGGCTTTTCACAAGTGCTTGCTATGGTATTCCCTGGTACATCCCGTTCAGGTATTACTATTACAGTGGGTTTAATGCTGGGCCTAAACAAACAAAGTGCTGCGCGTTTTTCATTTTTAATGTCAATTCCAGTTATTGCTGCAGCAGGTTCATATTATGTATATCAGTTGGCTACTGCAGGTGAGGCGATTGATTGGCATGCAATTTTACTAGGCGCTGGTTTATCATTTGTGTCGGCTTACGCCTGTATTTTCTTTTTCTTAAAAGTGATTGAGCGCATGGGCATGATGCCATTTGTTATCTATCGCTTACTATTAGGTGTTGGTTTGTTTGCATTCTTAATGCTGTAAACAGGCTTTAAACTTAATTCAAAAACACCTCACGTTGAGGTGTTTTTTTATGTTGGCTATTTGGCAAAAGTCTAATGCCGTGTAGTAATGGTAAGTAAAGCTTATATTTGGCATTATAGCGCCTTACTTATCTCTTATTCATTTTGCTCAGGACAGTAGATGCATATTCATATTCTTGGAATTTGTGGCACCTTTATGGGTGGTATTGCCGCAATCGCTAAATCGTTAGGTCACACAGTGACAGGCTCTGATCAAAATGTGTACCCACCGATGAGCACACAATTAGAAGAGCTAGGTATAAAGCTCACTCAAGGATATGACGTTGCCCAACTAGAACCTGCGCCAGATATGGTGGTAATTGGTAATGCTATGAGTAGAGGCAATCCTTGCGTTGAATACGTTCTTGATAAAGGCTTACCTTATACTTCTGGCCCAGAATGGTTAAAGCATAATTTACTGCAAAATTCGTGGGTGTTGGCTGTAGCAGGCACACACGGCAAAACAACCACTGCTAGTATGCTAGCATGGTTACTTGAATACGCTGGAATGACACCGGGCTTTTTGATTGGTGGAATCGTGCAAAACTTTGGTGTCTCTGCTCGTGTTGGCGAAACACCATTTTTTGTTATTGAAGCCGACGAATACGACACGGCGTTTTTCGATAAACGCAGTAAATTTGTACACTACTTACCGCGTACCTTAATTCTGAATAATCTTGAATTTGATCATGCTGATATTTTTGAAGATTTAAACGCGATAAAGAAACAATTTCATCATTTGATGCGTACATTACCCTGTAGTGGCAAAGTAATTTGGCCAAGCCAAGACGAAGCACTACAAGATGTGATTGAACGTGGCCTTTGGAGCGAAAGCGAAACACTGTTAGGTGATTGGGATTACCGCTTACTTAAAGCTGATGGTAGTGAATTTGAAGTGCTACTAGATTCACAAGTACAAGGTGTTGTCAGCTGGCAAGCCATGGGCGAGCACAATGTCAAAAATGCCATAATGGCCATTGCAGCAGCCAGACACGTAGGCATCGCGGTATCAGTCAGTATTGCAGGCTTAGCTGAGTTTATCTCTCCTAAGCGTCGTATGGAGCTGAAAGCCGACATTAACTCAATAAAAGTGTATGACGACTTTGCCCATCATCCAACGGCAATTAAAACGACCTTAGCAGGGCTACGTGCAAAAGTAGGCACTGATAAGATAGTTGCTATTTTAGAGCCTCGTTCAAACACTATGAAAATGGGCGTGCATCAACAAACCTTAATTGATTCACTCGATGCAGCAGATGATGTGTATTTATTTGAGCCAGAAAATTTAAGCTGGTCGCTGAAAGAATATGCAGACAAAGCAGGTATGCATTGCATGAAAAGCACTGAGGAAATCATTACTCAGGTTGTTGGCAACAGTGCGCCGTCACAACATATTTTAATTATGAGTAATGGTGGTTTTGAAGGTATTCATCAGCGTTTAATCACTGCTCTTGAACAAAACTAACCAGTATACGGAGCTTAACTGTATGCAATTTAAAGATAAAATAACGTTAGCTTTTAGTGGTGCCTCTGGGGCTCCTTATGGCTTAAGGTTATTAGAAGTATTACTTGAACAGCAGTTTCAGGTGTATGTATTGATTTCAAGTGCGGCAAGAGTGGTCTTTGATACAGAATCGAATATCAAACTTTCGGGTAATGAAGACAAAGCGACAGAGCAACTGAGTACACTTTTTAATGCCGCTCCTGAGCAACTTAAAGTATTTGGTAAAGACAACTGGTTTAGCCCTGTTGCATCTGGCTCTGCTGCGCCGAAAAAAATGGTGGTATGCCCGTGTAGTGCAGGTTCAGTATCTGCAATTGCGGTCGGGGCATCAGATAACTTACTCGAACGCGCCGCTGACGTGGTCATTAAAGAGCGTGGGCAGCTGATTTTAGTCCCGCGTGAAACGCCATTTAGCGAAATCCACCTTGAAAACATGCTGAAGCTAGCACGACTAGGCGTAACTATTATGCCTGCGGCACCGGGCTTTTATCATCAACCAGAGCAGATTTCCGATTTGGTTGATTTTATGGTGGCGCGAATTTTAGATCATTTAAACATTGAACATACTTTGACGAAACGTTGGGGTTATGGAGAGGGCAAACAGTGAGCGAAAAAACGATCGCATTAAATATTGAAGGCCTAAAAAAGGTTTATAAAAATGGTGTTGAAGCCGTAAAAGGCATTGATTTACAAGTTCAGCAAGGCGACTTCTTTGCCTTACTTGGACCAAACGGGGCAGGTAAATCAACCACTATTGGTGTTATCTCATCGTTAGTGAATAAAAGTGCCGGTCGTGTCCAGGTATTTGGTCACGATATTGATACAGACCTTGAAGCAGCTAAGTCAGAACTTGGCTTAGTGCCGCAAGAATTTAATTTCAGTCAGTTTGAAACACTAAATCAAATTTTGGTGAACCAAGCGGGCTATTACGGTGTACCAAGAAAGCTGGCGCATGAGCGTGCTGAAAAATACTTAAAGCAGCTTGGTTTATTTGAGAAAAAAGATAAACAAGCGCGCACCCTTTCAGGTGGTATGAAGCGTCGTTTAATGATTGCTCGTGCACTGATGCATGAACCTAAATTGCTTATTTTAGATGAACCAACAGCCGGTGTTGATATTGAGCTACGCCGCTCTATGTGGGATTTTCTTCGCGAGATAAATAAGCAAGGTGTGACCATCATCTTGACTACCCATTACCTTGAAGAGGCTGAGCTGTTATGTAAAAACATCGCGATTATCGACAGCGGTGTGATTGTTGAAAACACCACCATTAAAGCGTTACTTGCCAAGCTTGATAAAGAAACCTTTGTACTGGATTTAAAGCAACCTGTGCAGCCAATTAGCATCGACGGTTACAAATACACACTGACTGACGACCACACTTTAGAAGTTGAAGTGGCGAAGTCTCAGGGCTTAAACCAAGTATTTAGTGCCTTGAGCGAGCAAGGTAACACAGTGCTGAGTATGCGAAATAAAGCAAACCGTTTAGAAGAGCTGTTTGTAGGGTTATTAGAACAAGGGCGAGGCGAATAATGTTTAAATATGGAGTAGCGCTAAAAAGTATTTGGATCAAAGAGTGTATTCGCTTTTTACGTATTTGGGTGCAAACCTTAGTTCCGCCGGCAATCACGATGAGCCTGTATTTTGTGATTTTTGGTAATCTGATTGGTTCTCGTATCGGTGATATGGGTGGCTTTACTTATATGGAGTTTATTGTCCCGGGTCTGATTATGATGTCGGTGATCACCAACTCTTACTCGAATGTTGCCTCGAGTTTTTATTCGACTAAATTTCAAAAAAGCATTGAAGAGCTTTTAGTTGCACCAGTGCCAAACTACATCATTGTACTTGGCTACATGGGCGGTGGTATGACACGAGGCATGCTGGTTGGTTTAATTGTTACCTGTGTCTCTTTGCTATTTGTTGATATTCAAATTCATAATATTTTTGTGATTATGGCTACGGTTATTTTAACGTCGGCTGTGTTTGCATTAGGCGGACTTATCAATGCTATTTATGCTAATAGCTTTGATGATATTAGTATTATCCCGACCTTTATTTTAACGCCGCTGACTTATCTAGGTGGGGTGTTTTACTCTATCACCTTGTTGCCAGAATTTTGGCAAGGCGTATCGCAAGTAAACCCAATTATTTATATGGTGAATGCATTTAGATATGGCTTCTTAGGTGTGTCTGATGTCGACTTATCGGTAGCATTTGGTGTACTTGGTTTATTTATTGTGGGGTTATTTACCTTAGCATTAACCCTTATTAAACGTGGTGTGGGGCTTAGACACTAATGACGGATGCAAATTCGAGAAGTATTGTATCGAATCAACCTGGCTTACATGAAAAGCTAGACGAAATTGTTTTAAAGCACTTAAGTGCTGAATTTAAAAAGCCGATTGCAGAGCATACGCAAGCGGCTTTTGATCAGGTAAACGAAAAGGTGCAAGCGTTTGCAGGGCCTATTATTCTTGATTCCTGTTGTGGGGTAGGTGAAAGCACCGCAAACTTAGCAAAGCGCCACCCAGATGCGTTAGTGATTGGCATTGATAAATCATCACATCGTCTAGATAAGCATGATATCGAATACAAGCAAACGGATGCGGGACAGTACATTTTAGTGCAAGCTGATTTAAACGATTTCTGGCGCTTGGCGGTGGCTGCAAACTGGCAGCCAAGCCATCACTATCTGCTGTATCCAAATCCTTGGCCAAAAGCCAAGCACTTGCAAAGACGATGGCATGGCGCTGCTATATTTCCGTTTATCGTTAAATTAGGCGGTCGCTTAGAGCTCAGAAGCAATTGGGATATATACGTAAAAGAGTTTGCTCGCTCATTAGAGCTTGCAGGGCATAAGTGCGATGTTGAGCTGTATGAAAGCGATACTGCAATTACCCCATTCGAACGTAAATATTGGGCCAGTGGTCAACAAAGCCACCGCTTGGTGATCAACCTTTAATGAATATAGGGAGTTGGCGGTGCAAAATGACTCCCTTGCATTAAAGTAACACCTGCACGAGCAAGCGCGTCTGCTATTTGTTCGTTATCAACTTGCTCAGCGATTACATCTAATTTGAGTTGCTGAGCGTATTTCACCAAGTTTTCAATAAACAGATAGTTATCTTTATTAGTATGAATTTGGCTTACCAACCCTTTATCTAATTTCAAGCCATCGATCTCAAGCTTCCTAATGTGAGGCAAGTTTGAAAAGCCTGCGCCAAATTCATTAATAAAAACCTGAGCACCTTTATTCTTTAAAGTGCTAATAAAGGTTTTTATTTCACCAAAGTAAGCAATCGCATCGCGTTCATGGAATTGAAAGATAATATTATGGGGTTGTGGATAACGCCTTAGCTGTAATTCAAAAAACTCGCTCAAGCTTGGGTCAAGGATATCCTGTGCTGTAATGTTGATACTCCAGCGTACATTGGTTTTCCTAAACTGCTCAATACAACGAGTAAATATAGTACGTCTCAAGGGGCCATCCATGCGTGAGCGCTTTAGTACCATCATAAAGTAATCAGGTGCGTGAATACGACCAGTTGAACTTACCATTCTGGCAAGGCATTGATAATGATCTACGGCCTTACTTTGGTTGTTATAAATTGCTTGAAAATAAGGCACTATGCGATTGTTATCGAAGGCTTCTTTGACTTCTTTAGCAAGGAAAACGTTACTTTTAAATTGTTCTTCAACTTGTTTAAAAACATTTTCATAGCGTATTAAACGCTGGTTGTTTAGTTTGGCCTGCTGAAGTGCTATGTGGGCGTTTTCTATCAGTAATAATTTATTACCTGTAGCGACACCTGCGGATAAGCTGACATAAATAAACGGTTCTTTCAGTGCTGGGATCGCATTGTTAAAAGCGTTTATTACTTCGTCGATATTATGCTCATCAGTATGAGTACGTAATAATGCGATTTTATTGGTTGTTAAACGGTAAATACCGCCATCACGAGGTATACGTGATTGAAAGTACCTAAGTATGTTAGCCATTACTTTATCACTCACTTCACTGCCATAAAAACTGCTGATGTCTTCAAGCTCGTTGATGATGATAATCGCCAATTCCATACGGTGTTTGGTCGTTTTCTTTATGTGATATTCAAGGGCAACATGATTAGCAAAGCCAGTGCGTGCGTCTGTTGATAGCGAGCGTTTAAGCTGTAAGAAATATAATCCTGCTATAAGTAATGCAATAAAGAAGAAAAAGCTACTGGTAACCATCGCCCTTGTAACGCTTTGCTGAAGCTGCTGGTTTAAGTCACTTATAGTAATGTCTGCGCCAGTTATATAAGTTTGGCCATTATCATCGACAAAAGTAACAAAGATACTTTTAAAATACCCCCATTGATCCTGCGATATTTCAAAAACGGGTTCGGTCGAATAAAAGGCTTCTTTGTTAAGTTCTGTCGCTTCGGGGTAGGCATCTAAAAACTGTGTGACACGACCAGTGTTTTGATCTTTTTGAGTGTAACTTGAGGCGCTAAAGTAGACTTTGTCATCGCGAAGGACCATTGCATACACATAAGCAAGTTGCATTTGCTTTGCGTACTCTGAAAGGGCAAGACTCTTTTCTTTGTAGGTAGAACTGGAAATAGGTAGACCAGCATTGACTGTATTATGGTAGTCATCACCTAGGATATGCTTGACACTGACCGCGGCATTTAGCAATTTGCTATCGATATTTGCCATGATCTCACTACGTGTGGTTTCATAGGTATAATAGATATAGCCAAATAAACTAATAAAAAAAAACGGCGAAACCATATAGCAGCCAGCTAGTTTTTTGCATTCCTTTGGGCATAAACGTTCCCTTTGCGGTTATCGTTTGATTATACTTAAAAAATACTTCTCTGATAGTATAAATTGACCGCAAATTTCATCAATAAATCATTTTTTTGTCATCGAAATTATGCCTTTTTAGCTTTATGCGAGACATTTTCGTGATATTCCAGTAAAGTTAGCCAATTTCGTAGCAACAGTGCCGCAAAAGTGTTCACCAAGATGTCCCATCATCAGGTGCATTTTTAGCTGCTAATTATGGGTATTAGGATGGATCAAAAGCGTTGTGCCGTCGCCTCTAAAGAAAGCTTGATTCGTATTTTTACGGTGCCAGAAGCACCAGACTCGACATTAAGTAAAATCGAATCTGAAATTTCTAGCAACTTAGCTGGGTTCTTAAATGAGAATATAGCTGCAATTGAAAAGCCTTTGCACGAAATTGAAAAAGACTTTCAAACGGCCACTATCCCAGAAGAGCCAACCTTTGTTTCTGATTATGCTCAAGATATTATGGAGCAGTTGGTTGCTCATTCAGTGCACACTGCTGCACCAAGCTTTATTGGTCACATGACCTCAGCGTTACCGCATTTTGTGTTACCGCTTTCTAAATTAATGGTCGGTCTAAACCAAAACCTAGTAAAAATTGAAACTTCAAAGGCATTTACGCCACTTGAAAGACAAGTTTTGGGCATGATGCATCACCTTGCTTATGGTGAAGACGACAGCTTTTATAGCAAATGGATGCACAGTGCGAAAACGTCATTAGGTGCATTCTGTTCAGGTGGCACTGTCGCTAACATTACTGCGCTATGGATTGCCCGCAACCGTTTATTAAAAGCCGATGGTGACTATAAAGGCATTGCTGCACAGGGATTAATCGCGGGAATGCTGCACTATGGTTACAAAGGCTTAGCTGTGCTTGTTTCTGAGCGAGGCCATTACTCATTAGGTAAAACCGTTGATCTACTAGGTATTGGTCGCGATAACATTGTCGCAATTGCAACCGGCGAAAATAATAAAGTCGATGTCGATGCGATGCGTAAAAAGGCTCATGAGCTTGAAGCGGCTGGCATTAAGGTAATGGCACTTGTGGGTGTTGCTGGTACGACTGAAACGGGCAGCATAGATCCACTAAATGAAATGGCTGATTTGAGCGAAGAACTTGGCTGTCATTTTCATGTCGACGCTGCATGGGGTGGTGCAACCTTACTATCTTCAAATTACCGCCACCTATTGAGCGGTATTGAGCGCGCTGATTCAATAACTATTGATGCACACAAACAAATGTATGTACCAATGGGAGCGGGGTTAGTGTTATTTAAAGACCCTGCAGCGACGGATGCTATTGAGCATCATGCGGAATATATTCTTCGTAAAGGCTCAAAAGATTTAGGCAGTCATACCCTTGAGGGCAGCCGCCCAGGTATGGCAATGTTAGTGCATGCTTGCTTACGTGTTATTGGCCGTAAAGGCTACGAGATGCTAATTGATCGCAGTATCGTGAAAGCGCGCACTTTTGCCGATATGATCAAGCAGGATGAAGATTTTGAATTAATCTCTGAGCCTGAACTTTGCCTATTAACCTATCGTTACGTACCAAAAGAAATCCAAGCGAAACTGAAAGAAGCAGACGAAGAAACTAAATTAGATATTTACGCTTCGTTGAATCGCTTTACTGCAAGCATGCAAAAGCGTCAGCGTGAAGCGGGTCGCTCTTTTGTATCGCGTACACGTTTAACACCTGCAAAATATGACCATCAGCCCACCGTGGTTTTTCGTGTTGTATTAGCCAACCCGTTAACCTCTAAAGCAATTCTAAAAGATATTTTAGCGGAGCAAAAAGAGCTGGCGAAAACCGACCCGGTATTTAAAAAATATTTAAGTAAGTATATGGATTAACAAAGGGAGCGTGATGCTCCCTTTATTCACTAAAGCAGCTTGCTTTAATCATGTCACTGATAATCGCTTGCGAAGGTTTAATTTTTTCCATTGCTAAAAACTCATCTGGCTGGTGGGCTTGGTTAATTGAGCCGGGCCCCATGACGATGGTTTCACAGCCAAGCTGTTGAATGAAAGGAGCTTCTGTACAATAGTTTACAGCGACAGCGGGTTGACCTGAGACTTTTTCGGCCAGCTTTACAAGTGCTGTATCAGTGCTACCACTAAATGCTGGGATAGGTTCATGCATGTCGATAACGCTCACTGCATTTGGGTATTGGGCATTAATCTCTTCTGCGGCTGTTAGCAAAATCGCTTGTAGTTCTTGCACACTTAAACCAGGTAAAGGCCGCATATCAATGTGCATTTCACAACAACCACAAATGCGGTTGGCATTATCGCCACCATGAATATGACCAAGGTTCAAAGTAGGGTACGGAATTTCAAAGTGCTCAACTGAATATTTATTCTTTAATTCTTCTTTGATGATTAACAATTTTGTAATCATTTTATGCATGACTTCGATGGCGTTTAAACCACGTTCAGGATCGGAACTATGGCCTGAGCGACCAATTACTCTAATGGCTGTACTCATATGGCCTTTATGAGTAAATACCGGTGTCATATCAGTTGGCTCACCAATGATGCAGCGCGCTGGTTTTAAGTCTGGGTGGCGGCAAATTTGTTGTGCCCCCGCCATTGTGGTTTCTTCATCGGCTGTGGCTAGGATTAAAAGTGGCTCTGTTTGCTTAGTTTCATCAAGCTCGCTGATAGCCTGTAGTACAAAGGCAAAAAAGCCTTTCATATCAATACTACCTAAGCCATAAAGTTTATTGTCATGCTCGCTGAGTTTAAATGGATCGTAGTTCCAGCGGCTATCATCAAATGGCACAGTATCAGTATGACCTGCAAGCATTAAACCGCCATCTCCTTTACCGCGTTTCGCTAATAAGTTGTAACGACCTTTGCCGTTTTCAAGCTCTGTGATTTCACATGTAAAACCCAGGCTTTCGCACCAGTCTGCGAGCAAGGTAATTACCCCTTTATTGCTCATGCACAAAGAATCTTCAATCGCACTAATTGAAGGGGCAGCAATTAGCTGCTGATACATAGATATAAAAGAGGGTAGCGACATAAAAAAATCCAAAAATAATTATTCAATCTAATTGCATAACAATATAAAAGTATTTATGATGAATATCAATTCACTTTTTGAGCATAAATATTAGTAAAGCTGTACGATGAACACGAAACGACGATAACCTGATTTGATTACTTTAGACAGTGTTTTTATTCGCAATTGAGCGAGTAATTTTAGGCGTATCGATAAACAGATTTAATAGGTAAAAGTAAGCAATGAATGTAGTGATTATTGGCGCAAGTGGTTATAGCGGCGCAGAGCTAGCAAGTTTAGTTGCTAAGCACCCCAAACTGACCCTACAAGCATGTTATGTGTCTGAAGGGAGTTTAGATAAAGGCAAATTATTAAGCGATTTATACCCTGAGCACCTTGGATTGTTAGAGTATCCACTACAACCTCTAACAGCTGAGGCTTTCCAAGATATCGAAAGCAATGCTGACTATGTATGCCTGTGTACTGATCACAAGGTCAGTGTTGATCTTGCTCCGAAATTTTTAGCCATGGGTAAAAAAGTATTCGACCTATCTGGTGGTTTCCGTTTAGCTGGGAATGAGGATTACCTGAATTATTACGGTTTCGCACATGAACACCCTGCGCTTTTAGAGCAAGCAGCGTATGGTTTAGCCGAATGGAATAGCGATGCAATTAGTAAAGCGAACCTTGTAGCTGTCGCGGGTTGTTACCCAACAGCGGCTCTTAATTCTTTAAAACCACTTAAAGAAGCAGGGCTATTAGCTGATCAAGCCATTATTGTTAATGCGGTGTCAGGTGTTACAGGCGCTGGCAGAAAAGCCAGTGTTAACACGCACTTTTGCGAAGTGTCACTTGCTCCTTATGGCTTGTTTAACCACAGACACACACCTGAGATTGAGCAGCACCTTGGTCACCCTGTGCTATTCACCCCACATTTAGGTAATTTCCCTCGCGGAATCTTAGAAACTATTTATGTGCAATTAAAACCAGGCGTAACAGTAGAGCAAGTGAGCGCGGCGTATCAAGTGTTAGCTAACGAGCCGTTAATTCGTTTACTTGGTAATAAAATTCCAAGCATTAAAGGCGTCGCTAAACAACCATTTGTTGATATTGCATGGCAGCAAAAAGGTGAGCAACTCATCGTTATGTCAGCGATTGATAACCTTCTAAAAGGCGCAGCTGGGCAAGCATTACAGTGTATTAATTTAGCCATGGGTGAACCTCACCACACTGGTTTGGTAGGAGCGCTGTAATGAAAACTTGGATCATTAAAGTCGGTGGTGCTGTGTTAAATAGCGCAGATGCCGCAAAAGCGCTTTTTGATGTTTTAGCCTCTGAACAAGATAACTTTGTTATTGTTCATGGTGGTGGTGCCTTGGTTGATGCTTGGCTTAAAGACGCCGGCTTTGTAACTGCAAAACATCAAGGTTTACGTATCAGCCCAAATGAGCAAATGCCATATATTGTTGGTGCTCTTGCCGGTTGTGCCAATAAACAATTGATGAGCCAAGCAATCAGCGCTGGCCACAAACCTGTTGGTTTAAGCCTTTATGAAGCGGGTGTACTGGTATCTGAAAAACTTAAAGTATTGGCGCAAGTAGGTCAGTGCTCAGGGAATTGTGACAGCGTGCTACCTAGCATGCTTGAACAAGGTCGTTTACCTCTAGTGAGCTCAATTGGTTTTGGGGAAGATGGCCAATGGTACAACGTCAATGCAGATGAAGCTGCAGCGGCTATCGCTAAAGAGCTTAATGCAGAACTTATTTTTATGACAGATGTAGAGGCTGTGCTTGATGCCAATAAGCAGCCACTACATCAACTTAATACGCAGCAAATCGAAACACTTATCCTTGAAGGAGTTATTCAGGGCGGGATGGAGGTCAAAGTAAAGACCAGCCTTCTTGCTGCCCAACATTTACGACGTGGTGTGTATATCTCAAGCTGGCTGAAGCCAGAGAACTTAGTCGCTTTATTAAAAGGCGAGCATGTAGGAACGAAAATTACACCATAGGTATTTCATGTTAAAAAATTTCTTAAATGGTCTTGAATTAGACCAAAAAGGCGCACTTAAATTACTAAACTTAGCGCAAAAAATTAAAGCAAACCCAACAGACTTCAGCCAAGCATTAGCGGGCAAATCAGTGGTTACCTTGTTTGAAAAGCCAAGTTTACGTACTCGTTTATCATTTGATATTGGTATTAATAAACTGGGTGGTCACGCAGTTTATTTAGATTCACAAAATGGTGCCATGGGCGCTCGTGAATCGGTTAAAGATTTTGCTCTTAATATCTCAACTTGGGCTGATGGCATTGTTGCTCGTGTGAATGCGCACAAAACACTGACCACACTTGCTGAATATTCATCGGTGCCTGTTGTTAATAGCTTATGTGATTTATATCACCCATGCCAAGCACTTGCTGACTTTCTAACGCTGCAAGAAGTGCATGGCGATGTTAGCAAACTAAAGCTTGCTTACTTAGGTGAAGGTAACAACGTCACACACTCTCTAATGCTATTAGCAGCCAATTTAGGCACTGATTTTGTTGCAGTTTGTCCTAAAGGCAGTTCGCCAGATTCGCAAATTCTCAAGCAAGCAGAGCAAATTGCAGCAATGAATGGCGCGTCTGTTATGGTGAGTGACAGAATTGAGGCGGCAGTTGGCGCAAATGCAGTCTATGCTGATACCTGGGTTTCAATGGGTGATAAAACACCGCTTGAGCAGGTAAAAGCTAAATATATGCCTTATCAGCTTAACCAAGCCCTATTAGAGAAAACCGGTGCGCAGACTGTACTTCACTGTCAGCCAGCGCATCGTGAGTTTGAAATTACCTCTGAGGTAATGGATGGTCCAGCATCAAAAATTATTCAACAAGCAGAGAATCGTATGCACGCGCAAAACGCTCTACTTGTCACATTATTAAATCCAAATTTTGTTTAAGGAACACCAATGAGTTCAATTAAAAAAGTCGTATTAGCCTATTCTGGTGGTCTTGATACATCGGCAATCGTGCCATGGTTAAAAGAAAACTACGGCTGTGAAGTAATCGCGTTTGTTGCTGATGTAGGCCAAGGCGCAGAGGAGCTTGAAGGCGTTGAAGAAAAAGCCATTGCTTCAGGTGCGTCGGAATGCCATATCGTAGACTTAAAAGACGAAATGGTCAGTGATTATATTTACCCAACTTTAAAAACGGGTTCTATTTACGAAGGCACTTATTTACTAGGTACGTCTATGGCGCGTCCAATCATTGCTAAAGCGCAGGTTGAAATTGCCCGTAAAGTAGGCGCTGATGCGCTTTCACATGGTTGTACTGGTAAAGGTAACGATCAGGTGCGTTTTGAGTCATGTTTCGCAGCCCTTGCACCTGATCTAAAAGTGATTGCACCGTGGCGTGAGTGGGACTTATCAAGCCGTGAATCATTACTTGATTACTTAGCTGAGCGTAATATTCCGTGTTCTGCGTCAGCTACAAAAATTTATAGCCGTGATGCTAATGCTTGGCACATTTCTCACGAAGGTGGTGAGCTTGAAGATCCATGGTGCCAACCAAGTGATCAAGTATGGACGTGGACTAACTCGCCTGAGCAAGCACCTAATGAAGCAGAATATGTAACATTAAACGTTGTTGAAGGTGAAGTGGTTGCTGTTAACGGTGAGTCATTAAAACCATATGACTGCTTAGTTAAATTAAATGACATTGCTGCGCCGCATGGTGTGGGTCGTGTTGATATCGTAGAAAACCGTTTAGTGGGTATGAAGTCGCGTGGCTGTTATGAAACACCAGGAGGCACTGTGATCATGGCTGCTCTTCAAGCGATTGACGAGTTAGTGCTAGATAAATCAAGCCGTAAATGGAAAGAAGTGCTTGGTGGTGAGTTCTCTCATTTAGTCTATGATGGTCGTTGGTTTACACCATTAAAAGACTCGATTCTTGCAGGTGCTGAATCACTGTCTAAGTTAGCAACGGGTGAAGTAGTGCTTAAGCTTTATAAAGGCCAAGTCACTGCGGTACAGAAAAAATCACCGAATAGCTTATACAGCGAAGATTTCGCAACCTTCGGCGAAGATGATGTATATGACCAATCTCATGCAGAAGGCTTCATTCGTTTATTCTCGCTTTCAAGCAGAATCTCAGCACTAACGAAAAAGTAATTTAATTATTGCCCTGCATTGCAGGGCAATAGCCGAATTTGGAGACAGTTCAATGGCACTATGGGGCGGACGTTTTTCTACGGGTCCAGATGAAGCGTTTAAACAATTCAACGATTCACTTCCTTTTGATTATCAACTTGCAGAGCAAGACATTATTGGTTCAGTTGCATGGGCTGGAGCGTTAAAACAAGTAAACGTTTTAAATCAGCAAGAATACGATGACTTAGTTGCGGCACTTAATAAGCTGTTAGATGAGGTTAAAGCGAACCCACAAGCAGTGGCTGTAGCAGGGCATGAAGATATTCATTCTTATGTTGAATCAGCACTGATTGATAAAGTGGGTGACCTTGCTAAAAAGTTACACACTGGTCGTAGCCGTAATGACCAAGTAGCAACAGATTTCCGTTTATGGTGTCGTGATACAGCTGAGCATATTCTTGAAGCAATCGCAGAGCTGAAAGGTGAGTTTATTGCCTTAGCTGAGCGTGAGCTTGGCACTATTTTACCGGGTTACACACACTTACAGCGTGCACAACCTGTGTTATTTAGTCATTGGTGTATGGCTTATGTTGAAATGCTTGAGCGTGATGAGAGCCGCTTAACCGATGCCAAAAACCGTATGAATTATTGCCCACTTGGTAGCGGTGCATTAGCCGGTACTGCGTACCCAATTGATAGGCAAATGCTTGCCGAAGGGTTAGGTTTTACCGGTGCCACGCGCAATAGCCTAGATGCCGTATCTGACCGTGACTTTGTAGTTGAGCTATTAAGCTGCGCATCGATTTCGATGATTCACTTATCGCGTATGGCCGAAGATTTAATTTTCTATAACTCGGGTGAAGCGGGCTTTATTGAGCTTTCTGATGGGGTAACATCAGGCTCTTCACTAATGCCACAAAAGAAAAACCCAGATGCACTAGAGTTAATTCGTGGTAAAACTGGCCGCGTTTTTGGCGCATTCAGTGCCATGATGATGACATTAAAAGCCCTGCCGCTTGCTTACAATAAAGATATGCAAGAGGACAAAGAGGGCTTATTTGATGCGATGCCAACTTGGCTGGCATGTATTCATATGGCGCAAGCGTGTATCAAAGGCATTAAAGTTAATGCAGATAAAACATTAGCAGCTGCAAAAGGTGGTCACTCAAATGCAACTGAACTTGCTGACTATTTAGTGGCTAAAGGTATTCCATTTAGAGAAGGTCACCACATTGTTGGTACGCTTGTGCAAATGGCTATCGCACAAGGGAATAACTTAGAAGATTTAAGTTTAGAGCAATTTAAGTCAGTACATAGCATTTTCGAATCAGATGTATATCCTGTATTAGAAATAGACGCCTGTATTAAAGCAAGGCAAGCACAGGGTGGCACCTCTCTTGAGCAAGTAACAAGTGCCATTAAATACGCAAAAAAAAACAGCAAATAGCGGTACGTGACGCAACCTTAAATGATGTTGAGTCCATCGCTAAGCTTATTCAGCATTGGGCTACGGTAGGTGAAAACCTACCACGAGCTAAAAGCGACATGATTCACTCAATCAATGAGTTTGCTGTCACTGAAGTTGAAAACCAAGTTGCTGGCTGTGCCTCGCTGTATATTTACGATACCGGCCTTGCTGAAATTCGCTCGCTTGGGGTGAACCCCGAATCACGAATTGCCGGGCAGGGACGTCAACTTGTTGAACATTTGCTAAAAAAAGCCAAAAGCTTGGCGCTTAGTCGGGTAATTGTTCTGACAAGAGTGCCAGAATTTTTTGCAAGCCAAGGTTTCAGCTTTTGTAGCAAAGACAGTTTGCCAGAAAAAGTGATCAAAGATTGTGAGCTTTGCCTTCGTAAAGATAATTGCGATGAAGTGGCAATGGAATATATTTTAAAGCCAAGTAATAGCGCGGTGATCCCGTGTAAACACGTGGCTTAATTTTCCCTGGATAGGAAAAACGCACGGTTACCCCTGTGCGTTTTTTTATGTCTGAAATTTAGATTTACTGACTTTTATGATCAAAATGATCAACTTTTGTAAAAGTTGGATCGTTAATTGCTTTTATTATCAATGCGGTGGCAACGTCGCGATGAAGTATAAAAAAGCGTCAAAAAAATGAGAACGCTTAACTCAGCTTACAAGCTATTGTAAGCTACACTGAAAAAACAATTAACTTAAAGGAATTAACTTATGCAAGTTTCAAACAATAGCCAATTGCAAATGCAAGCTTATAGCCAAATGCAACAAACAAAGCCTGCTTTGGAACAAACTACTAGTAATAAAACCCTGCAATCTGATACAGTAACTTTATCAAAAGAAGCGCTGTCTTTATCAGGTGGTGTAGAGATTCAACGTGGCGGTGGTGGTATCACTACTGATCCAGATCGTCGTCCATCATAGTAGGCGATGAAGATTCAACAACGAGCGGGTGTATGTACTTTGATTTGACGTCATTAGGTATTCATTTTGATACAATTATAATTTGGGGTCTTCTAATGGCTTCTCTTTATAATATATTTCTAAAATTTGCCGTTGATGAAAGAAGCGACTCCCCACTCGTTGTATCAATCATTATGTTCCTCTCGTATGGTCTTAGTTATGAAATAGTTGATCTGAATGCAGGTACATCAATCTATTCAATTTGGGCCACATATGACCTTGTTACAATAGCCATTATTTTTCTAGCACACAAAATCTTCAAACTAAGACTTACTTCAACTTTTTATTACATTGCCTTTGGGCTTTCTATAAATACTCTTTTATACCTACTTCTGCATTTAGATATTGTTGTTTTTGGTAGGCAAGAGTATTGGTGGTATTGGAGCTTCTTTTCTATAGGTGTTAACACGGTTGACTTTTTCATGGTTGTTACGCTGGTATTTGGAAAAGATTGGTTAGGCTTATCTAAGTTATTCAAGCCAAAAGTAAGGCAAAAGAATATTAGTTATTGAGCATTCATCTGCTAAAACATCTAGCGTCTTCATAACAAGGTAAATATGACACTGGATTTTCATAATTTACTCTAGTTTACAAATTACTTTATCAAGGCTAGCTGTTTTCGCTAACAGATGTACATGTGTTTGTTGGTAAAGTACTTGGCTCTAAGACTAAAAGTAACAAAAATCATGGTGTAACAGTTTTAATCATCCTGTCTTACATAGAGTCATCTGTGACGTTAATCCTTCTATTAAAAGAGCATCCGAAAGTTCAAATCTATGGCTATTAGTAATTTAATAATAACTATTCAGCAAACGTTAGGCACATATCTAGCTACATTTATTATGTGGGGCTTCTTAATGACTTTTTTATTTAATATGGTAAATCGCTCATCCATCATAAGTAAAGATAAGACATTGATGTGGATCTCTTTGGCTATATTTCTCTCTTACTTACTCACCGACCCATTAGTATCGATGGCTTTTGAAATAGAGTCGTTGAGATATGCTTCTATTTTTATTATTTGGTGTATTCTTGATTTGACATGTTTGGGTGTCATTCTGCTTATTAGTCGAAATAGCCCGATAGAAAAATTCCCAGCCAAGTTGTATGTGATTATTGGCTTGCTAACGAATAGCTGTTTGTTTTTCTGCTTATACCTAGATGTTAGTGTTTACGGGAACGAAGAAAGGTGGTGGTTATGGGATGTATATACAGTCACAGTCAATGTGATGGATCTAACCATGCTGGCCGCCCTGTTAACTAATAAAGACTTTTTTAAGTTAGCGGCATTGTTAAAATACCTTAAGACTAGATGTAGCGTTCAGCGAGAGTTAAATGCTTAAACTAATCCAAGACAACTTTGGAGTATACCTCGCAGCATTCATCATGTGGGGGTTTTTGATGTCGTTTCTTTATAACATGGTAAAGAAATCATCTGTACCGAATGGTGACAAAACAGTGATGTGGATCTCACTTGCACTGTTTATTTCTTACATGATGAGCGACCCATTACTCAATATCGCGCTTGGTTATGATATTTTAGATTCAAGCTTTGCCTATGTCATATGGGCGCTATCTGATTTAACAATTCTGCTAATTGTATGGTTAATTGCTCGAAAGCGAAATCTTGCACAGGCTCCAGCTAAGCTTTATGTGTACACTGGGCTTCTCGTCAATTCATCACTGTTTTTAGCCATGTATTTCGATATTAACTATGCTTATACTGGAAGTTGGTGGTTTTGGGATGTTTACAGTATCACTGTGAATCTGATGGATATCATGATGCTCATCGCTCTTTTCAGTAATAAAGACTTTTTAGGGCTTGTGAAGCTATATAGGCGAGTTCGAGGCCAAGCTGAACCAGCTTGACCTCAATTAGTTAAAAGCGGTATTCCCAACTGGTTCTAAGGGCTGTGTTTGTTTCTGACTCATCGCCTATTTCATCTTTTGAAATAAGCCCCGTCACTTTCCACAGACCATTAAAGACAGATTGTTGATAACCGAGTTCCAACTGTAGCTGACTCATATCTGATGCGAGCTCAGCTTGCGCCGCTTCGCTTTCAATCCAACGAAGCTTGGCATGGCCACCATAACCATTTAGAGTGTGGTAATAGGCGCCAAGGATAGCAGATTTACTTTGTCGTGGTGTTGAGCTGCCAATTAAACGTGAGCGTTGTGTATAGCTACCAGAGCCATATACGCAATCACTAATTTGCTCACAAGTTTGCTCTGTATTTGAGTATTCAAAGTAGCTTTTTAATAGACTTTCTTTCGAGCCAAAATAGCTTTCAACACCTAGCGTATAAAATGGCTCGCTCGGTGCTAAGCCACTTTCATTTCGACCCATTACCTCAGCATAAAAAGCAATAGGTTGAGCCGCTAAAGTGGTTGAGTACTTAACATCTAAGCTAGTTAAACGGTGTGTTGATTCATTGCTTTCGAGTGTAACAGGGTCAATTTCTAGGTTAGTTAAATAATCAGAGCCTGCACTGTTAATTGCTATTTCAAGGCCTGTTAATGGCGTACTTGCAAATCGGAGCGCCCAAAAGTCACCGTCATCTGAGCTATTTAGATATGGCTTTTGTTTGGCGTAAATACCCGTTAACTGCCAGTTACCGATAAATGATAACCAACTTGGGCCTACATATTGTGTATTTGCTCTGGTAAAGCGCACGCCTTTCATTGGCGCCGCATTATTTGATAGTAGTAGGGCGTTATCGTTACTTGGCCCCCACCAATGACTTACTTGCTCTGCACTAAGTGACCAATTTCCTAATAGTACGGCTAAATAGCTGTCTTGGTAAGTAACATGCTGCTTATCAAGGGCATCATCGGCGTAATTTACACTGACTTTAGCGCTAACACGCTTCCCTGTGATTGAACCATAACTATTTACACCGCTTTCTTGCTGGTGGCGTTTACCAAACCCTTGCTGAGACAGTGGCTCGCTGTTGTAGTTTAGGCGAATACCTGAGCTAGTTTTTTGCTTTGCATTATCAAGAGCATGTTTTACATGCTGATACGCAAATAAGCTTTGCTCATCAAGTTGGCTGGTATTGGCAACGTCTAGGTCCCGTGCGATACCTTGCCACATTAATGGGTAGCTATTAATAGGCTGTTTAATAATGCCTTGGTTAAATAGCATTTCGATTGAAGCGCGAAGCAGTGGGTCGTCGCTTTCTATCCATGGCCCAGCAACACTTGGCGCAGAGATCATTAGTAATGCAGTTAAGCTAATGAACTTTTTTAATTTCATCCGTGAATTTTATCCTGTAAGGCTTTGGCTACAATAGGGTCAACAAACTCGCTCACATCGCCATTGTGGCGTGCAACTTCTTTAACTAGAGTTGATGATATAAACGAATTCTTTTCTGCTGGTGTTAAAAATACACTTTCTAGATCAGGGTTTAGACGACGATTCATATTAGCTAACTGAAATTCATAGTCAAAGTCAGACACAGCACGAATACCGCGAATAAGCACTTCGGCTTTATGGTCGCGAGCTAAATCAGCCAATAAGCCAGAAAAACCAATTACACTCACGTTATCAAGGTGCGCCAAAATCTTATTAGCAAGTTCAACACGCTCATCAAGGGTAAAGCAAGGTTGTTTACTTGGATTATGCGCAATGGCAACAATCACTTTATCGAACATTTTTGCCGCGCGATGAATTAAGTCTGTATGGCCATTTGTAAGTGGGTCGAAAGTGCCCGGATAGATTGCAGTAACGTTCATAACATTCAGCGATTTATAAATTTGCTTGCTATATTAACAGTGTTTTCTCGACTATGCAGCTTAGAAAATACGCGTATCGGATTAGGAACCTTCACCTATATAAGGTACTAAGCCGATTGAGGTTAATATTTTTCAAGGTAGTATTTAATTGTCGCGCATTTGTTTATACTGCTCGGCTGGGGACCGTAATAATCATAAAAAACAGAGTAAATAGGCTATGAGCACAAAGGACAAGATCATACACACCAGCATCGAATTATTTAATCGCCACGGTGAGCGTGCCATAACAACTAACCATATTGCTTCGCATATGGGGATAAGCCCAGGTAACTTGTATTATCACTTTAAAAATAAAGAAGATATTATTCGCCACATATTTGCTTTGTATAGCGACCATTTACATACCCACTTTAAGCCACTGACTCCTGACGATGATGCACTAGAAAACCTAGCGGGCTATCTTGATTCGCTATTTGAACTTATGTGGCGTTTTCAGTTTTTCTACGACAACTTAGGCGATATTTTATCTCGTGATGAAGAGCTGAAAAAAGGCTACATTGCGTTTCAAGCTGAGCTTTTGGAACAAGTAAAAGAGGTACTTTTTGCATTACGTGAAGGCGGTATCATCTGCATTGAAGACGAAGATGTCACAGAGCTTGCGCATATGCTTAAAATGACCGTGAGCTTTTGGACACCTTACATCAAAGCTCGCCGCTTAAGCGGCGAACTTGCCAGAGCCGATATTTATAACGGTATTTTAAAGGTATTGCTGCTATTAAAAGCCCATTGCACCGAGCAACACTTAGAGCAAGTAAATCAATTAAGGGCAAAGTATTTAGCCCTTGCTGAAACAGAGCAAAGCGAACTATAACCCCGCAAAGCAGTTTATTTCCTAGACGCTATAATTTTTGTTATAATCGCGCGCCCTTGAGGTTGCTATACCTTAGGGCGTGTGAAATCCACAGTCTAAGAGTGAACTATGCTTAAATTTATCGTCAAATTACACCCTGAAATCGCGATCAAGAGTAAATCTGTTCGTAAGCGTTTTACCAAGTTATTAGAAAATAACATTAAGATCGTTTTGCGTCGTGTTGACGAAAAAGTGCAGGTAAGAAACAATTGGGACAATATCTCTGTTGTTAGCTTGCTAGACTCTGAGCAAGTTCGCTTAGATATTATCGACGGCTTAAAACGCATTCCAGGTATCGTACAGTTTATTGAAGTAACAGAAACAGACTTCGACTCAATCGACGATATTTACCAAAAAGCACTTGAACTAATCGGCCACACGATTGCGGGCAAAACCTTCTGTGTGCGTTGTAAACGTTCTGGTAAGCATGATTTCACATCGAGCGATGTAGAGCGCTACGTAGGTGGTGGTTTAAACCAGCATGTTGAAGGTGCGCGCGTTAAATTATCTCACCCTGAAGTGACTGTTCGCTTAGAAGTACGTGATGATAAAGCATACATTGTTACTCAAACTCACTTAGGTATGGCGGGCTTCCCGTTGCCAACACAAGAAGATGTATTATCGCTTATGTCGGGCGGTTTTGACTCTGGTGTTGCAAGCTACCAAATGATCCGTAAAGGTGCGCGTACTCACTTCTTGTTCTTTAACTTAGGTGGTGCTGCGCACGAAATCGGTGTTAAGCAGGCGAGTTATTATATCTGGAAACAGTTCAGCTCTACTCACAAAGTGAAGTTTGTTACTGTTGATTTTGAACCTGTTGTTGCTGAGATTTTAGAGAATGTTGAAAACAGCCAAATGGGTGTTGTGCTTAAGCGTATGATGATGCGTGCCGGTAGCCAAGTTGCAGAAAAACTAGGTGTACAAGCGCTAGTGACTGGCGAAAGTATTGGTCAGGTATCAAGCCAAACATTGGCTAATCTAAGTGTGATTGACCGTGTGACGGAAACTTTAATCATTCGCCCGTTAATCCAACACGACAAGCAAGATATTATCAATATTGCGCGTCAAATCGGCACAGCAGAGATGGCAGAAAGCATGCCTGAATACTGTGGCGTCATTTCTAAAAAGCCAACGGTTAAAGCTAAAATCAAAACTATTCTTGCCGAAGAAGCTAAGTTTGACTTCGACGTGCTAAATACAGTTGTTGAAAATGCACGTGTGATGGATATTCGCGATATCGACACCGAAGCAAAAGAAGAGGTGAAAGAAGCTGAGTCTGTATCTGATTTACCTGAAGGGGCGGTTGTTGTTGATATTCGCTCACCTGAAGAAGAAGACGCAAACCCACTAGAACTTGAAGGTATTGAAGTTATACATTTACCTTTCTTCCGCTTAGCAACTAAATTTGGTGACTTACCAAAAGATAAAGAATATTACTTATATTGTGCTAAAGGTGTGATGAGTCAGCTACAAGCGCTGATCTTGCACGAAGAAGGCTTTAGCAACGTAAAAGTGTATCGTCCGTAAGAGATACTGATAAAAGCGCGAAATGTTCGCGCTTTTTTAATACCTGAAATAATTACGAGAAACGAGAAACGAGAAACGAGAAACGAGAAACGAGAAACGAGAAACAAGAAGCAAGAAACAAGAAGCAAGAAACAAGAAGCAAGTAACTTTACTCTTTCTCCTTTCCCCTGGTAACTAGTTACTAGTAGCTCATTAACTTTTTATTTTTATCATGCTCAGCATGGCTTGATTATAGGGGGTTTTTATCCCTAACTTAGCACCTTGCTCGCACACATAACCACAAATTGCATCAATTTCAGATTCTCGATTATGGCTGATGTCTTGCTGCATAGAAGAAAAGTTTTCAGCGGTGGCTGTCATCACAGAATAGGCTTGATCCAGCGCCTCGCTGAGTTTTATCTTAACCCCCTGTTTTTTGGCTACCAGGCACGCCTCATTAAGTAAATTAATAATACGCGTGCTAAATTGCGGTGCACGTAGCTGGCCATTTTTTACGTTATGAATCGCTGTTAACGGGTTAATAGCAATATTCACTAACAGTTTCTGCCATCGCAATGAGTGAATATCATCGCTCACAGAAAAATGCGGCAAGTAACTAAACTGCTGCTCAAGCTCGTTGAGCCTTTCGCTTGCAGTTGCATTACATGCGCCTAGCACACTTTCACCATTACCTGTATGGTTTACGCTATAAGGCGTTGTTTTAAAACCAGCTAAACGCGTTGTTAAAAACGCTAATCCTTGCGTATTCAAAAGCTGGGCATTAAGTTCATCAACATTACCCATGCCATTATGAGAAATAACGATTTGGCATGTTCTACTGAGATAAGGTTTTATTTGCTTAAAGGCCGCTTGAACTTGAAATGCTTTTACTGTTATTAACACCAAATCAAAGGGCGCTGTATGACCAAGCTCTTTGTGATTAATGAGATGGGCTTTGATAGGGTGTGATTTACCATTGCTTGCTTGATAAAAACGTGTGGTCAGGGTCGGCTTACGGGTCAGTAATGTGATGTCATGTTGTGCAGATAAAAAATGGCTAAACAATAAGCCAATCGCACCATCGCCAACAATTAAAACATTAGCCATTACGTTGCTTTCTACCTAAATGAAAACCAAGTTTTATAGCAAAATAGCTGATGGCACCAATAAAGTCAGCGATAAAGTCACCAACCGAGGCTTGACGGTAAGGCAGCATATCTTGCATAAACTCAATGGCCGCACCATATCCGGCTAACAGTAAAATTTGCACCATAAGTGGTAATTTAAAGGCTTTATCCATCACCAAAGCCAGTACAAAGAAAATACCAAAATGCGCCACTTTATCTACGTGTGGGAAGAGGTTACTCACCCCTTTAATTTCTTTGGCAAACAAAATCGTAAAGCCAATAATGCTGGCTAAAAAGATAACTTGGTAAACACGCCTTGTCACAATAAACCCTAAAAATGCCGAAATTGAATGGCCAGTATATCAAACAATTTTTGCATCGCACCTGAACAAGCCGGATAAAAATAGAAAGAATCGACAAATAAGCGTTATAATTGCCAACCATAAATGAATTTAAAAAAGACTATGTTAGGAGAACCCTATGCCTTCATTTGATATTGTTTCTGAAGTAGAAATGAACGAAGCGCAGAATGCAGTAGATAATGCAAAGCGTGAACTAGAGACACGCTTTGATTTTCGTGGTGTTGATGCATCAATCGAACTAAGTGATAAAGTAATCAAGTTAAAAGCAGAAGCACCGCAACAAGTAATGCAACTTTTTGACATTCTTGCTGCGAAAATTTCAAAGCGTGGCTTAGATGTATCTAGCCTTGAGCTTAAAGATGAATCGCGTAGCGGTAAATACGTAATGCGTGACGTTGCTCTGAAGCAAGGTATCGAAAAAGACGTAGCGAAGAAAATCGTTAAGTTAATCAAAGATTCAAAAATTAAAGTACAAGCTGCTATTCAAGGTGAAGAATTACGTGTAACTGGTAAAAAGCGTGATGATTTACAAGAAGCAATGCAAGTTGTTCGTACTGCTGATTTAGGTCAACCATTCCAGTTCAAAAACTTCCGCGATTAATACTCTATGTTTTTAGCTTTAGGCTGTAAGTTTTAAGCTATAAGCCTACAAGTTTTTGAACTTTACAAGGAGCGTATTTTGAGACAAATATTAGGTTACAGAGAAAAAGATATCTTCTAGCTATTTTCAGCTAGAGGATATTTATGTCAGTAAAAAACAAAGCAATAGATCGTAATAAACACGGTAAAATAAACAGAAAATACACAGGCCCACACAGTACTTATTTTTACCAACAAACACCAAGTTGGTGGGTGAAAATGACGATGACCAAACCAAGAAGACGTTTAAATAAAGCTCTTTGTAAGCTTGTGCTGAATGGTGCTGACCCAGAAGGAATTGTTTTTCCGTTAGGAAACTCGAAACCCCATGAGTATTTCTGGTAATCATTGTTTTATAAAAGCCAATCAGCCATGCTGATTGGCTTTTTTACTTTAGGCTTACACCTTGGCACTTAACTTGCAGCTTGAAGCTTTAGACTTATAACTTTGGTTTAGAAGTATAGCCGTCCATTGACTTTCCTCCCCAAAATCATCACAATAACGGCCTATTTTCGAGGTGCTTGCTGTATCTTCAGATACGTTTTATTTCAAAGGGTGAAATAGTCGCAAGATAATCGGGAAGTTGGTGCGTTTTCAGGGAGAAAACAATGCCAACACTGCCCCCGCAACGGTAATGTAGATGCCATGCATGTACAGAGTCCGGAGACCGGCCTTGAAGTAACTTACTATTCGCGTGTGCGGTGGGCACAGGCTAGGGGATATCATGCTAAATAAATCTGCGTTAGGCGTAGCGGTTGCTGCTGCGTTGTCTTTTTCTGTATCTGCTGACGAGCAATCAATCGAGCACATCACAGTTTCTGCCAATAAATTCGAACAATCAATTAATGATGTATTAGCCAGTGTTACTGTCATTGACCGCGCTGATATTGAAGCAAGCTATGTTCGTGACTTACCAAGCTTACTAGCCACTCAAGCAGGCTTTCAAATTAATGCCAATGGTGGTTTTGGGCAAAGCTCTGGTGTGTCATTACGTGGTGCAAGTTCTCGTCATACACTTATTTTAATTGATGGTGTACGCACAGGCTCTGCAACACTTGGCTATAAAAGTATTAGCAATATTCCTTTAAACAGTATTGAGCGTGTTGAAGTAATTAAAGGCTCACGTGCAGCTGTATATGGTTCTGATGCGCTAGCTGGTGTGATTAATATCATTACCCGTAAAGCACAAAACACGACCTTAGATGTTACTTTTGGCTCAGACTCTTACCAAGAGTACCAAGTAGCGACAGGTGGTCAGTTTGCAGGTGTTGATGTTGCCGTTAATGCCGGTTATGAAAAAACAGATGGTTTTGATGTTCTGCAAGGCTTAGCGCCAGATGAAGACGGCTACGAGAACAAAAACCTTGGCTTTAATCTTGGTTATCAAAATGAGCAGTTAGGTGAGTTTTTAGCGCAAGCACAATACTCAGAAGGCGAAGCAAAATACGATAGCGCTTATAGCCCTGCAGACAGCACCGTAGAAAAAGGCGAGTTCGAAAATTACCAAGCTTCACTAGGTTGGAAAAAAGCTTTCGAAAAACACAGCCATGCCATTGATATTGCCATATCAAGTGACAGTTCAGATGACTCGCGCATTGATTACACGGGTGCAACGGTGGTTGATAAGTTTGAAACTGAGCGTGAGCAAATTGATTACAATGGTCAATACTTTTTCAATCAAGCACTGACTCTTAGTGGCGGTCTGAATTGGTATAAAGATGAAGTGAACACTAACTCAGGTACTTATTTAAAAGACAGCCGTGAAGTATTCGCTGCGTTTGTTGGCGCTTATTATGACGACGAACACGTGCTGGCAAACCTAACCGTTCGCCAAGATGATGATCAGCAGTTTGGTGATGAAACAACTTACACTGCAGCTGTTGGCTATCACTTAAATGACATCGCGACATTCCGCGTAAGTCAAAGCACAGGTTTTAAATCTCCAACATTTAATGACCTATATTACCCGGGCTCAGGTAACCCAGAGTTAAACCCTGAAACATCAGATAACCAAGAGCTTGGCTTATCACTCAATGTGAATGATATCAGCCTTGATATTGCGATTTTCCGCAGCGAAATCGACAACAAAATCGCTTGGGCACCAAATGCATCAGGGCAGTGGATCCCAACTAATATAAACGAAGCTCGCCACGAAGGTGTTGAGTTTAGCTTTAAAAACCAAGTGTTTGGCTTTGATCACAGCTTTAACTTTACCTACCTTTCTGCGGAAGATACTGAGACAGGTCAGTCACTAACCTATGTGTCAAATCACAGTGTGAATTGGTCATTAAACAAAGCATGGGGTGATTTTGATGCTGGTATCGATATGCAATACCGTGGTGATCGTGATGGCAAGTTAACGCACTTACCATCGTATACGTTATGGAATTTAGTTGGTCACTACCAAGCGACTGACAACTTAACAGTGTCACTTCGTGTAGAAAACCTATTCGATAAAGAGTACAACGCCGTTGATGCCTATGGTACAGACCTAGATGGTGATTACATCAACGACGAATTTTATTATTACAACACGGCCGAGCGTCGCTTGTTTGTAGGTGCCCGTTATCAGTTCTAATAATAAGGAAAATTATTAGTTCTGCGTTTAAAAGCTCGCTACCTACTTAGCGGGCTTTTTTCATTTAAGTTTAGCTGCGTAATACTGTTCGAACTTTGCAAGCTTTGGGGCAATAAGAATACTGCAATAACCTTGATTTGGGTTTTCATTGTAATAGTCTTGATGGTACTGCTCTGCAGGGTAAAAGTTTGTAAGCGGACTCAGCTCGGTGACAATCGGCTCACGAATTTGCTTTTGTAAAGCATCAATCATGGCTTGAGATTCTGCTTTTTGCTGTTCATTATGATAATAAATAACACTGCGATACTGAGTGCCGACATCATTACCTTGGCGGTTTAATTGTGTGGCATCGTGTAAAGTGAAGAACATTTCAAGCAGGGTGTTATAGCTCACGATACTACTGTCAAAATCGAGCTGAACCACCTCAGCGTGACCCGTTAAGCCAGTACAAATTTGCTGATAACTAGGGTTTTCAATCTCACCGCCTGCATAGCCAGAGCTGACATTAAGCACGCCTTTCACACGTCTAAATGCGGCATCAATACACCAAAAGCAGCCGCCGCCAAAAGTGGCTATTTGTATGTTGTTATCCATATTAAACTCCCTTATCGTTTTGCTGACTATAGCCGAAAAAACAAAACGCCGTAAAGACGGCGTTTTGTATCAATAAAGTGCGTTTTAAATTTCTTCTAACGGCTTGTCTTTTGCTTGCTGTTCTAACTTGCTTTGTAAGTACTCAGGCGACTGAGTATTTCGAGCAAGTGCACTGTATGCTGCAGGTACCACGAATAAGGTAAGTAAGGTTGCAACAATAACACCAGTAAACACCACCACACCAATTACCATGCGGCTTTCTGCACCTGGGCCACTTGCAAGAACCAGCGGTACCGAGCTCATTACTGTGGTCAATGAGGTCATAATAATTGGGCGTAAACGCTGCGTAGCAGCTTGGCTAATCGCTTCGTTAAACTCAACGCCTTTATCGCGCAGTTGGTTGGCGAACTCAACAATCAAGATACCGTTTTTCGCACTTAAACCTATCAGCATTACAATACCAATTTGGCTGTAAATATTTAGAGTAAGTCCGGTGAACCACAAACCAAATAATGCTCCCACTAAACCAAGTGGCACAGTAAGCATGATCACAAATGGGTGAATAAAGCTTTCAAACTGGGCTGCAAGTACTAAGAAGGTGACTGTCAATGCCAGTATGAATACATAGGTCATTGCCGATGCGCCTTCATAGAACAGCTGCGATTCACCCTTGTAGTCAATTGCACCGTCGATGTCGTTTTCTTCTGCTGCAACTTGATTTAAGAAGTTAAGCGCTTCTTCTAGGGTATAACCATCTGCTAAGTTCGCACTTAACGTAATTGCGCGCATACGGTTATAACGGTTTAAACGCGATGCTGTGGCTTCTTCTTTTAAGCTAATTAAGCTATCAAGCGGTACTAATTCGCCACTGCGTGATTTTAAATAGATATTTGAGATATCAGTCGGATTAGCAAAGTCTTCTTTGGTGCCTTTTAAAATCACATCGTATTCTTCACCACGGTCGATAAAGGTCGTTACGCGGCGTTGGCCTAACATGGTTTCGAGTGTGCGGCCTACATCTGATACAGAAACCCCTAAATCAGCGGCTTTGTTTTTATCAATATTGATTAAAAACTGCGGGAATGTTTCTTTGTAATCGTGATCGATTCTTACCAAGCCAGGATTTTTCTCAGCACGCTCAATGATACGGTCTCGCCAATCGGCTAGTTGGTCGTAATCGTTACCTTGCAGTACAAATTCAATCGGGCGAGATGAACCACCGCCACCAATACCACGGCGCATAATTGCAAATGCACGCACATCGGTCACTTCAGTCATTTTGCCGCTGATTTCGTCCATTACTTCCCATGTTGAGCGCTTACGCTTATCCCAGTCGGCCATACCAATGATAGCAACACCACCTTGGCCACCCCAGCCAGGTACACGAACAAGCACTCGGCTTAATTCACCAGATTCAGAGTAAGGCATTAAACGTTCTTCAATTTTTGCCATGTTTGCAGCGTTATTTTCATAACTTGCGCCCTCAGGACCACTCATCATGATAAAGAAAGTACCGCGGTCTTCTTTTGGCGTAAGCTCTGATGGCACTTTTTGAAATAGCATAAAGCTGGCAACACCAGCCAAAATCATAGTCAGTAGCAAGCTCCACTTACGGCCCATATTTGAAGCCAGAGAGTTACGATAGGCGTTTTCGATTTTGTTAAAGGTTCTATCCATCCACTGGCTAAACTTGCTTTCTTTTTCTGAAGCTTTCAATACTTTAGAGCAAAGCGCTGGAGAAAGTGTTAATGCCGTAATACTAGAGAAGAACACTGCGGCGCTTACTGCCATCGCAAATTCTGTGAATAGGGCACCAATACGGCCATCCATAAACACTAGCGGCACGAACACCGCAATCAGTACGAGGGTGGTGGCAATAATCGCAAAGCCAACTTCACGGGCACCACGAAATGCAGCAAGCAGTGGTGGTTCACCCAGCTCTATACGGCGGTGAATATTCTCAAGCATTACAATCGCATCATCCACTACCAAACCGATAGCAAGCACGAGTGCCAGAAGAGTTAACAAGTTGATTGAGTAACCCATAGCGAGCAAGAACATAAAGCTGCCTACTAACGCCACTGGTACGGTTACAGCAGGCACTAGGGTTGCGCGAATATTGCCTAAGAATAGGTAAATAACTAATACAACCAGCGCCATTGAAATCCCAAGGGTTCTATATACTTCATCAATCGATTCTTTGATGAAAATTGATGAGTCATAGCTGTCTTGAATGGTGGTGCCTTCTGGCAGGTTTCGCTTAATTTTTTCAAGCTCAGCGCGGGCATTATCAACCACGGTTAGGGTATTGGCTTTGGCTTGCTTGACGATACCCAAACCAATCATATTACGGCCATTACCACGGAATAAGCTTTCGTCGTCAGCAGCTTCTAGGTGAACATCGGCCACTTCACCTAAACGTACTAAATAGCCATCATCACCACGTTTGATCACTAAGTTTCTAAAATCTCGCTGATCTTTATAACTACGCGCGGTACGTACTGTAAAATCACGGTCGATAGATTCGATTTCACCGGCAGGTAGTTCAACGTTTTCAGTGCGTAAGGTGTTTTCAATATCGCTACTGGTAATACCGCGTGCTGCCATCGCTTTACGGTTTAACCAGATTTTCATGGCGTATTTACGCTCGCCACCCACGCGTACGTTAGAGACACCATCAACAACGGCTAATCGGTCAACAATAAAGCGCTGTGCGTAATCAGATAACTGTAATGAATCCATGGTAGTACTGTTTAGTACGAACCAGGCAATAGGGCTTTCATCACTGTTTGACTTAGAGACCTCTGGCGGGCGAACTTGCTCTGGTAAGCTATCAAGGGCACGAGCTACACGTTCGCGTACATCGTTTGATGCGGCATCGATATCGCGGCTGATATTAAACTCAATGGTGATGTTTGAGCGGCCATTTCGGCTCGACGAGTTAATACTTTTAATGCCTTCGATACCCGAAATGCGGTTTTCGAGTACTTGGGTGATTTTAGTTTCAATGATCTCTGCGCTGGCGCCGGTGTAATCAGTGCTCACACTAACAATCGGTGTTTCAATATCTGGGTATTCGCGCAGTGGTAGCATAGAAAATGCCACCAAACCAAAGGTAAGTAACAACAGGTTTATTACGATCGCAAAGACCGGGCGTTTAACGCTAGTATCAGTAATTTTCATGGTTTAGCCCTTGATACTTACTTTGCTGCCAGTACGGATCTTAATGATGCCTTCAGTCACGACTTGCTGACCATTTTCAAGGCCTTTATCAATAGCTACCCAGCCATTGTGACGACCCGCTACATGTACTTCGACTTTGTTAGCAACGCCATCTTCAATTTGGAACACGTAGTGTTTGTCTTGCTGAGGAATGACGGCTTTCTCTGGTACCATTAGCGCTTGGTTTGAGCTTAACTCTAATGCTGTATTTAACAGCATGCCTGGGCGTAATAGGCCTTTTTCATTGATAAAGCTTGCTGTCACTTCAACGCTACGAGTGACTGAATCGATACGCGAGCTAATGTGGGTCACTTTACCGTTGAAGGTTTTTTCTGGGTAAGCATCATTTTGCGTCATCACTTTCATACCCAGTTGTAACTGCGCTAGGTATTTTTCTGGCACTTTAAAGTCGACTTTAATGATACTGATATCATCAAGGGTGGTGATGTTTGTAGTATTGCTAACATAAGTACCAATTGAAATCTCGCGCTTGCCAAGTAAGCCAGAAAACGGTGCTTTAATTGTCATTTCTGCCAGCTTGGTTTTGGCGCTCTCAAGCTGCGCCTCGGTTGCATCAACACGTGAAAGCTGCTCTTCTAGTAAAGATTTAGCCGTTGATTGTGAGCGTGATAGTTCAGTGAGACGATCAAGTTGACGGCGCTCTTCGCGTAAATTAATGCTTAGCTCTTTAACTGCTAATTCTTCTTCTTGAGACTGTAACTGAACCAGTTTTTGACCTTTACTGACTAAGTCGCCATCATTGAAAAATATATCGGTAACATAATCGTTTTGCGCACTGCGAATATAGATCGCTTGGTTAGCACGAGCACTACCTATTGCTTCTATGAGCACAGCATTTTCTTCAGATGTGACAGTGTGAGCTGTTACTTGAGTTGCAGCGCCTGAGAAGTTGCTCTGCTCACCTTGGCTCGAAGGAAGGTATAAGTAAATGCATAACCCTAGAAAAAGGGTAATAATAAAAGGGAATAGTGCCTTACCAGATTGTGTAGAGTACATCGTCGTGTTACCAGAAATTTAGTTGAGTGTAGTGTACAAAATTAGTACGTGCCACGTATGTCAGGTATCTCATAAATTTGTGCATTTAGCGTAAAAGTGAAAAGTTATGCTAATTTGTTCCTTTATTGTGACAAATTAAGAAAGGTTTAGAATGAGTAAAGCACCAAAGTGTAATTATTGTTTAACGCTCAGAAAAATAATATTGGTCACAATTGTGATGTTTATTTTTTACTTCTCTGTTTATGGATAAAAATCTTCCTGCACTAAAAGTGCGTGCTCAATCATCTCGCCATGGCAGTGAGTTTTTAATTGTTGGCGGAATTGGGTTAATCATTATTATGCTGGTTAACTTATTGAGACCCGGTGAAATTAGCATTGTTGAGATTTTTTTAGCCACAACCTGCATAGCGGCAATTTTTATTGGCTTTTTAAAAACTCAAGAACCATACTTTAGCTTAACTTTTACTCAGAATTTGCTTATTTATCATCATAAGATTGGGAATTGGCAGTTAAATCGTGCTAATTTTCATCATAGTGGTATACCAAAAGTGGAACAGGGCTTAGAATACCTTGAGTTAAATGCAGTTGGTATTAAACTCAATAACATAGATGAATTTTTAACACAGATTCACCCAAGAATTGCCGGACGATTACTTATCGAGCAACGTCATTTATTTATGCAAGTCATTCAAAAGTATTGCAAAAATGGTGATTGCCCATCAGAATGGTTAATAGAAGAGACGGACTACACGGCCCCTAGTGGTCAGATTTATAAAGGATTGATTGCCATGTTTGCCAATCGTACGCAACATTTAAGGCAGTTGACAGGATACGATTTACTATTACCTGCCAATGTTCTTGATGTTGATATTTGGCAATTCAGTGCTGATTTGAATCGTTGGAAACTGAACCCTAAAGAGTTTTTAGAGACTCGCTTACAGAAAAGTAAGCTATAGGCGGCAGTTATGTAGTAGGAAAAGACTATGAGTCAAGAACGTTCTTTTATTAAAAGCGGTCGAAACACAATTATACATAAAGATAAGAAACTCGATTTAGTGGTTGTGAATGGTGAGAACCATCCGCGCATTAAAGTAACTCAAAATGGTTTAGAGCCGTTTAAAGAAGACCTGCCAAAAAATCGTCGCGAGGCTAAAGAGCGTTATTTAGAAATGGTGTATGTATCAAGCCCAGATGTATTTGCAGAAGAAAAACGTTTGTTGTTTATCCAAGCCCTAGATGGCAGAGAATACAAAGTAGATTACAGTAAAATAGGCACCAAGCTCTTCGTACGTATCCACCAAGAAAGTTATTTATAACCCCAAGTTTGGCATTTTAATTGCTAGTTGTTAGTTTATTTGGCAGCCGGTTATTGCCGGCTTTGTATTTTAAGGTGGTATTCATGAGATTAGTGCCTCTTAGCCTAATAGCATTAACAACATTAACAGCTTGTGGTGGTGGCGGTTCGAGTGATTCGAATACAATCGCAGCGACAGTTAATGCTGGCTCAGATCAACAAATTATTGAAAAAAGTGAATTTACTGTCTCAGCTAAAGGCTCTCCTGCTGATGGTACCTTTACCTGGGAGCGAGTCAGTGGCCCCGCAGTAGAAGGTTTTCCTGCCGAAGGTGCTGAACAAACCATTACAGCTCCTGATATTAAACTTAACTCAGAACTTGTTTTAAAAGTAAATTACCAAACCGACGATGGGCAACTTGTTTCCGATCAGGTCAGTATTTTTATTACCTCGAATAATCAACTGCCAGTTGCAGTGATCACCCAAACTGCGCCAGAAGAGTTACCGTCAAAATATAATGATGTGATCACATTAAGTGGCGAAGAATCTGCTGATATAGATGAAAACGGTACAGTTGACAGTTATTTATGGACTCAACTTGATGGCCCTGATTTAACGGCTGACAGCTACAACAACCAAACCATTAGCTTTACTCACCCACTACTTGAATCAAATACAGCGATGACATGGCGTTTAACTGTAACGGATGATGAAGGTGGATCAGCAAGTACAGAGGCGTCGTTCACCTTAAACAAAACGGTTGAGGTAATTATTGCTGATGCAGGTGTTGATCAGCAGGTTATCGAGTTTGATACCGTAACCCTTGATGCCAGCAATAGTGAAATTGTGACGGCAACAAAATCATGTTTTTGGCAGCAATTAACAGGCGAAACTGTGACCTTGGCAAACCAGAACCAATGTATCACGACGTTTGTAGCCCCTGATGTTGATACCGATTCAGAGCTTAGTTTTGAAGTTACCGTGACAGACAGTAAATCGCGTAGCGACACAGATACAGTGATTATTGATATTAGCCCAAAACCACTGGGGTTAATTAACGATACCGGGATGAGTGATTGCTACAACAATTCGCAAAAAATTAACTGTGACAGCGAAGACTTCCCAAGCCAAGACGCAGATATAGGTCGTGACAGCGTCGCAAATCAGCTCGATAAAGTCGGCCTAGGTGATTTGGCATTTGATTTTACTAAGATGAATGAGTTTGCTGACGAACTTCCAGATGATGCGACTAGCTTTAGTTGCGTACGCGATAATGTAACTGGGCTTATTTGGGAAGTAAAAGAAGCAAGTTCAACATTGCCACCGGCAACCTCCGAGCGTGCAGCATCAAATCATTATACTTGGTATTTAAATGGTTCAAGCGGTGTGCAAACGGGTAGTGTACAAGGGGCTGCGGGCTCTACCTGTCCAAGCACCAGTGACTGTGGCCTACAAACTTACATTAATGATGTGAACAGCAGCGACTTTTGCGGTGGTACAAACTGGCGTGTGCCAACTTACACGGAATTATTAGGGTTATTAGATTATGCCAAGCAAGGTGAGTCTACGTTACTTAACAGTGACTTCTTCCCAAATCAACCAAGTGATACTCAGTTAAGCACTGGTAGCAGTTCATTTATGCCTTATTGGACTTCGCAAACCGCGGCAGACGGTACAAGTTTATCGCAAGCTTATATTATCGATATGAGTAGTGCTAATGATTTAGCGTATCCGAAAAGTAACACCGCCTTTGTGCGCTTAGTTAGAACGCCAGGAGAGTAATATGCGAAAGTTACCATTAATTACAGCACTTACTGTTATTGCTCTGCAATCGGGTTATGCCGCTGCGCAAGTATGTTATAGCGCTGTCAATGAAACGACTCCTGATAGCCGCTTTATTATTAACGAAGATGGCACAGTGAGCGACAGCGAAACAGGTCTAATGTGGCAACGTTGTACGTTTGGTCAAAGCTACAACACTGAAACGGATACGTGTGAAGGTAATAGTCAGCAGCTTACTTGGGGCGAAGCTTTACGCGGGGCTGAAAATGCAACCTTTGCTGATTACAGCGATTGGCATGTGCCAAATGTTAAAGAGTTAGCCAGTATTTTAGAGCACAGTTGTGTGCAGCCTAGCATTAACGAAAACGCATTTTTATCGACTAAGCTGCAAAACTATTGGAGTAGCACTTCAGGTATCAGTCGTACTGATCTAGCTTGGGTGTATCAATTTGATAAAGGCATCAACAGTCTTCACGCAAAAACGTCCGATGTTTATTTGCGTTTAGTGCGCTACGAAAAGTAGCCTTTAATAATCTCTAACCGCGCTTGCTCAAGCGCGGTTTTTATTTCTGCGCCTTTAATACCTTGTGCAATAAACTGTTGCGGGCTGACTGCTCGTGCTTGCGTGGCTGCGTTTTTGAGAGAGTCATAACAAACTACAGGCTGTTGGTGACTAACTTCTAATGTTTTGAGTACTTGCTCAAAACGTTCAGGGCGACGCCATAAATCAAGTTGATTAAAGCAAGCAAAAACGGTCTCGCTAGTCGGCTTTTCTGCACTTAAACTTGTTTGATGAGTTTGGCTAAACAGCGCTAAATCGCGCACTTCATTAGGTAAGCGTATGTTGCTAGCTATCGCTTTTATCTCATTGCTTGAAAGCGCTAAGGTAACTTGGCTGAATAATAACGCAGTGTCACTAATTTGTTGTTCATTCGCATAGGCAAATCGAGCTTGTAAGGTACGGTAAAGCTCATCACACCATTTACTTTCAAGCTCAGGGCTAATTACATACAGGCCATGGATGCTGGCAAGTACATTTAGAAACTCGCTAAATGCGCCATCACTGAGGGATTTTTCGCATTCTAACCAAACGCGTTCAGCAGTTAGCGTGTTCAGTTCACCGGCTTTAACCATCTCGGTCAATAGTGACTGGGTTTCTGGCGCAATAGTAAAACCTAGGTAATGATAACGAGCAGCAAAGCGGGCTACTCGCAATATTCGTAGAGGGTCTTCACTAAAGGCATCTGAGACATGGCGTAAGACACGATTTTCAAGATCCTGCTGGCCAGAAAATGGGTCAACTAAGCTGCCATCTTGGGCTTGTGCTATGGCGTTTACGGTGAGATCTCGACGAACTAAGTCTTGCTCTAATGTGACATCCGGCGCGAAATCACAAATGAAGCCAGTGTAACCTTGACCTTGTTTTCGCTCGGTGCGCGCCAGCGCATATTCTTCTTTACTTTGTGGGTGTAAAAATACCGGAAAATCTTTACCAACTTGTTGATAACCTTGGCTGATCAGTTGTTCTGGCGTGGCACCAACTACCACATAGTCGCGTTCTTTAACGTCACGACCAAGTAGGGCGTCTCTGACTGCGCCACCGACTAAATAAACCTGCATAAAACACCTATAATTTTACCTTTTCGCTATTTTACGTTATTTAACCAATAAAATGTAAACAAGGTTTTAAGTAGCGATGTTTTTTGCCATTATAGACCGTGATTTTAAACGCAAGGAATAACACGGTGTATTTAAGCTATTTTGGCTTGTCAGAAAAACCCTTTTCGATTGCCCCAAATCCTGAGTATTTATTTCTTAGTGAGCGCCACAAAGAGGCATTAGCGCACCTTACCTATGGATTAGGTGAAGCGGGAGGCTTCGTATTATTAACAGGCGAAGTGGGTACAGGTAAAACAACACTAACAAGAAGCCTGCAAGAGCAGTTACCTGAAAACACGCAAGTGGCACAAATTCATAACCCAGCTTTGTCACAGCTTGAGCTGCTTGCCAGTATTTGTGACGAATTAAAGATTGAGTATGACAGCGCGAATGCGACTCTGAAGACGCTTACTGATGTGATTAAAAAGCACCTTGAGGCAAATAATCAAGCGGGCGGTCATACCATTTTAATTATTGATGAAGCTCAATTACTCGCCCCTGATGTGCTAGAGCAATTGCGCCTGTTAACCAATATCGAAACAGATCATAAAAAGCTACTGCAAATTGTGTTAGTAGGGCAACCTGAGCTTCAAGAGTTATTAAAACGCACTGAATTAAGGCAGCTTGCCCAGCGCATTACGGCTCGTTATCACTTATTGCCACTTACTGAAGGGCAGGTGTTTGCCTATGTTAAGCATCGTTTATTTAAAGCGGGGACAGAGCAAGCCTTGTTCTCAGGGGATGCGTTAAAAGCGATTTATCAGGTTACTCAAGGGGTGCCGAGATTAATCAATTTGTTGTGTGAGCGGTGCCTCGTTGGTGCATTTTCACAGCAAAAGCTAAGTATTGACAGTGAGCTTGTAATGCTCTCTGCTGCTGAGGCTCTTCCTCCAACCAGTACCCCTGTTGCAACAGTAACAAATAAAGAGCCGAGTTATGTTTGGCTTTACCCAGTTTCATTTTTAGCCGTATTAGGAATGGGTATTGGTTTATCCTACCTAATATAACGAGTGTTCATTTATGTCCTTATTATTAGATGCAATTAAACAGTCTGATCAGCATGCACAAACTGCTGTAGATCATGACCAAGCCGCTCTTGCGCTCAAACAACAGCAAGAATTAACGCGCTATCGCCGTTTGGCCTTTTCATTTGGCCTATTACTGGCGGCGATATTAACCCTTATGGCAGGTTTTTCGATTGGTAAATGGTTACAGCAAACTAAAGTTGCTGAGCAGCCAAAGGTTGTTAATAACAGTAATGAAGCCGCAGAAAGCGTTGCGACTGAAGTTGAGGCAAACCCTGAAACACAACAACCAACGATGCAACAGCAAGTAGCACAAAGCCAAACCCCGCAAGTGACCAATAACTCAGGGCAATCAGCTGCCATGCCACAAGGGCAAGTGCAACAATCTGTACCGCAACAAATGATGCAGCAGACTCCAGTGCAAGGTCAGCAATATCAGTGGGTGCAAGTACCTGTCAATTCAGCCCCAGTGTATGCTAATCAAGGTTATCAAGTTCAGCCTCAGTACCAGCAGCAAGCTATGTATCAAAATCAGCCCGTGTATCAATCACAGCCACAGTTTTCGCAGCCAATGCAGCAAATCAATCCGCAGCAAATGAGCAGTAATGGCATTGATTTAAGTAAATATAAGGTGCTAGGCAAGCCGCTTGATGGTCAGCCAAGTCAACCGGCTTCTCAACCATCAACAAATGATGAATTAAGAGATGTGCCAGATACATTGAAAGATGCCTTTGCTAAAGCGGTTGAAGATGTTGATAACAAACATAGTGTTGATATTACCCGTAGCACTAAAAACACGTCTTATGCAGAGCCTATTGAGCTCTTGCCTGACGCATTACAAAGCCTTATTCCTACCATTAAATACCAAGCGCATATTTATGCTTCAGAAACATCGAAGCGCTGGATCAAGTTAAATGGTCGAGAGTTATATGAAGGCGATAACATTGGTGTTCTATCTGTGGTTGAAATTACCCCAGAGCAGAGCTTATTAAGTTACGATGGCTATGAGTTTACCTTAAAAGCATTACAAGACTGGCCTGAATAGCCAGTCCTGAGCTTAAGGGATTAAGGTAAAATTGAGTTCTTAAAAAAGCGGATCAGGTCGATGTTGAACTCAGTCGGCCTGACGGCGGCTTCTAAACTGTCGTGACAGCGACTATTTGCTAAGTTTATATCCTGTATTTCGGTATAGCGTGCATGTTTAGCGTTATAGAACACTTTAACTTGAGGTTTTAAAGGGCTAGTAGGGTTACTGTGAGTGACCACACCTAATTTTTGGCTTTCAAGTTTCACTAAGGTGCCGACTGGGTGAACACCGATGCACTGAATAAACTTAGTGACTAGGTCTCCGTCAAAGCTATCTGGACAGCCGTCTTTTAATATTTTAAATGCCTTAATTGGCTCCATACCAGCTTTATAGACCCGCTCTGCGGTTAATGCATCATAAACATCAACAATCGAAGCCATACGTACGTACAAGCTAATCTCTTCAGCACTTTTACCAAATGGGTAGCCACTGCCGTCTAAGCGTTCGTGATGGAAGCCTGCTATATCAACAGCAATTCCGCTCAAGCCTGCTTGTTCTAAAATTTCTTTACTAAAACGAGCATGGTCTTGAATAGTTTGGTATTCGGCATCGGTTAATTTGCCGGGTTTATTGAGTATTTCATCGGGAATATTTATTTTTCCAATATCGTGCAGTAAAGCACCGGTCGCAAGCTCCTCAATAATGGTTTTTTCGATACCTAAGTGTTTAGCAAAGATACTAATTAAAATCGAAACATTGATTGAATGTTCAAGTAGATAAGTATCTTTGTCACGCATACGGGTGATACAAGCAAGCGCATCTTGGTTACGAAAAACCGAGTCAATAAATCCAGTCGCGAGCTCTTGAAAAGGGGCAATATCAATTTTGTTGCCATTACGAATATCGTCAAAGGCTTTACTTTGTAATGATCTTGCTTCGTTATATAAGTTATTGGCTTTAGTCATTTCTGCCGACACACTGTGAGTGGTGTGCCAAGGATCGAAAGCGGCAGCGTCTCCTACTGGTTGCGGATTGTGTTGCTGCTCAACCACTTTATTGTCACTGTCTAAGGTCAGTGTTTTGTCTGGATCGATCGCAATTTCTAATATGCCAGCTTTGATCAGCTTGTCTATACTTCCCTGTGTTTTAACCCAACCTTGGTTTTTTATACGGATCTTGCCTGTTTGTTTTGTCACGCTCTGTACAAACATGCCCGGCTTAAGTTGATTGATAGGAAGTGTTTTCAAGACCTTTACTTCTAAACGACTACAATAATATAAAATTAGCAGAAAGTTCGTGTATCAGTAAATAATAATAGTAAAAAGGAGGGGTTTTTATGGCTGTAAACAAAAAGCCCTCGACTAGCGAGGGCTTTCTCATTTAGTTATTGCAATACAACTTACTCGTCGTCTTCAACCAAGGTCATTAGTGATGTGTTACCACCTGATGCGGTTGTATCAACGCTGATTGTTTTCTCAGTCAGTAAGCGCTTGATTAGCGTGTCGTAGTACTCAGAGCTGATCACTGGCAGGATTGCACCTTTACGTTGTGCTAGCTGCTGGCTAAAGTAGCCTAAACGTGATGAACGAGCTGCAACAACCGCACCTGCAAGGTGAGGGTGCGCTAAGATAGCTTGTAACTGATTAGGTTTAGCAACTTGGAATACACCTTCAGCGATACCTGTAGAGATAAACTTGTCTCTGAATGCAACCGCTTCGTCAAAGAATAACTCAGAAGCAACCGTGATTACCGTGTTACCAGCAGCAAGTGCTGTGATAACCGAAATTGCCCAGAAGTTAAATGACGTACTCTTATCTGCATAACAAACCACACAACCACGAGGCTCTAAGTGAAGTGTGTTTGACTCACCCGTTGGCCCAGGCAACACAGTGTGCTTACGCATGTGTTTTTCAAGACGGTTAAGTTGCGCACGTGCATCAGCTAGCGTTAATGCTAAGTCATCGGCAAGCTCGTCAATAATTTCTACAGTCGCTACTTTTGCAAGTAATTGACGTACAGCAGAAACTCGGTCATTTAGTGGTGTCGCACGCCAGATCTTCTCATCGCGTAATGAGTTATCCATTAGCTTAGCAACTTGCTCAGCTGCACCTGAATAGTGGTGAGTATCTAACTCATCAGGTGTTAGGTTAGTCATTTGTACGTTATCTGGTGATGCTTTTTCTTTCACTAGACGTTGTAGGTAGTTAGGGCCACCCGCTTTAGGACCAGTACCAGATAAACCACGGCCACCGAAAGGTTGTACGCCAACAATCGCACCGATCATATTACGGTTGATGTAAACGTTACCCGCACGTGACATTTTCGCTAGGTACTCACAGCGCTCTTCGATACGTGAATGCACACCCATCGTTAAGCCAAAGCCCGTGCCATTGATTTGGTCAATCACGTTATCAAGCTCTGTGCCTTTAAAGCGGATGATATGTACACAAGGACCAAATACTTCGCGCTTAAGTACAGATAAATCTTTGATTTCGTATAAACGAGGCGCAAAGAAGTAAGCACCATTTTCACTGTTATCAGGAATAGCACACTCATAGTGAAGTGTTGCATTACCTTTTAAGTATTCAACGTGGTCACTTAAGTTTTTAAGTGCTTTTTCGTCGATAACCGGGCCGATATCAGTTGAAAGTAATGAAGGGTCGCCAACGTGAAGTTCTTTTAAAGCGCCTTTGATCATCTCAATGATGCCATCAGCAACGTCTTCTTGTAAGAATAATACACGTAGTGCAGAACAGCGTTGACCAGCACTTTGGAAACCTGAACTGATTACATCATCAACAACTTGCTCTGGTAGAGCAGTTGAGTCAACGATCATACAGTTTTGACCACCCGTTTCAGCAATAAGCGGTACTTGAATATCATTACGCGCAGCCAATGTTTGCGAAATAACAGTACCGGTTTCTGTAGAACCTGTGAACATAACAGCTTGAATACGCTCATCAGGAACGATTGTTTTACCTACTTCGCTACCACGAGCAATAACAGGTTGTACAACGTGCTCTGGTAAGCCAACAGATAGCATAAGTTCAATGGTACGAAGTGCAATTAAGCTTGTTTGCTCAGCAGGTTTAGCAATAACTGTGTTACCTGTCACGATTGCCGCAGCAACTTGACCTAGGAAGATTGCAAGTGGGAAGTTCCATGGGCTGATACATAAGATCACACCACGTGCTTCAAAACGCTCATCTTCAGAAAGTTCCTCAGCGCGTGCAGCGTAGTAGCGGCAGAAATCCACTGCTTCACGAACTTCATCGATACCATCTTGAGTTACTTTACCTGCTTCTTTGATACACAGTGCCACTAACTCATCGTGGTGACGCTCTAAGATATCAGCAACACGGCGTAATAGGTTTGCGCGCTCTTTTACTGGCGTTTGTGACCATGACTCAAATGCTTTTTCTGCATTTTCTAAAAGTGCAGTCATTTCGTCTGAAGATTGTAGCTTCACATGACCAATGATTTCTTTGTGATTCGCAGGGTTCTTCACCGGAAGAGAGCCTTCTGGCACATCGCTTAATTCAATGCGGTGCTCAGCAAACCAGGTATCAAGGTTTTCTTTAAATGGTGTGATTACATTGATATCAGTTAAGTCCATGCCTTTTGAATTAGCACGTTCTTCACCGTATAAATCAATTGGCATCTTAATTTGCGTGTTGTACTTGTTACGTAAACCTTGCAGTGTTTCTACAGGGTCAGGTAACAGTGATTCAACAGGCTTAGTGGTATCAACAATCGCATTTACGAATGATGAGTTTGCACCGTTTTCTAATAAGCGACGTACTAAGTAGGCAAGTAAGTCTTCATGTTGACCTACAGGCGCGTAAACACGACATTGAATTTTTTCTTGGCTTACGATTTGGTCGAATAACGACTCACCCATACCGTGTAGGCGTTGGAATTCAAAACCTTCGTTGTCACCTTTTGCAACTTCTAAAATAGTTGCCGCAGTGTAGGCGTTGTGTGTAGCAAATTGCGGGTACAGTACATCACGTGCTTCAAGTAGTTTGATAGCACAGGCTTTGTAAGAAACGTCTGTGGTCGCTTTACGCGTGAATACCGGGTAGTGATCTAAACCATCTTGTTGAGTGGTTTTGATTTCTGTATCCCAGTATGCGCCTTTTACAAGACGAACCATTAGTTTACGACCAACGCGACGAGCTAGCTCTGCAACCCATTCAACCACAAAAATAGCGCGTTTTTGGTATGCTTGAACTGCTAAACCAAAGCCGTTCCAGTTACCTAAATCGTCATCACTGAATACCGCTTCAATAACATCTAAAGAGATATCTAAGCGGTCAGCTTCTTCAGCATCAACAGTAAAGCCGATATCGTAGCTTTTCGCTGCAAGCGCAAGTTCTTTTAACTTAGGTACGATTTCAGCAATAACACGTTCACGATGTGTGAATTCATAGCGTGGGTGAATCGCAGAAATTTTAACTGAGATACCAGGGCTCTTGATTGGACCACGGCCATTTGCCGCTTTACCAATTGCGTGGATAGCTGTCATGTAGCTGTTGAAGTAACGCTCCGCATCTTTCATTGTGCGTGCGCCTTCACCTAGCATATCGTATGAGTATACGTAGCCTTTTTGCTCTTTATCGGCTGCACGTTCAATCGCTTCGTTGATAGTACGACCCATAACGAATTGCTTACCCATGATCTTCATCGCGAAGTTCACAGATTTACGAATAACAGGTTCACCTAAACGACCAATTGTTTTTTTAAGAACACCGAATTGCTGCTCTTTTGATTTGTCGCTGTAGTTAACCATTTTACCGGTTACTAACAGACCCCAAGAAGAGGCGTTTACAAATAAAGAATCGCTGCTACCTAAATGCGAGCTCCAGTCACCTTTAGCAAGTTTGTCACGAATTAGTGACTCTTGCGTTGCTTTATCTGGAACACGTAATAGTGCTTCTGCAAGACACATTAATACAACGCCTTCTTCACTCGAAAGTGAGAATTCATTTAGTAATGCATCTACACCGCTTTGACCATCCTGATCGCGACGGATATTTAAAACCATTTGACGAGCACGTTCCCACGCTCGGCTACGCGCTTTCACGCCTACTTCAGCCAAAGGCAAAATATGATCAATAACCGCATTTTCGTCAATACGGTAGAAATCACGGATCTTTTGTCTAATTGGACATTCAGTTGTCAAATCGCCATTAAATAGCATATGTAACCCTCTGGTATGTGGAGTCTAGAAATGAACTTATTGCATTTCTTACCATTGATATAATTCGTGCATTCTAATTAAAATCCAGCAGAATATGCTGGTTAAATTTTTCGATTTACGATAATTTACAGGGCATACCGTTAACTTAGCCGCATAAAATTCTGTTATGACCAGTCCGAATAGATTACGCATGTTAGATCGCATCGATTTAGCAATTTTAGACGCTCTGCAAAAAAATGGCAGAATATCGAACGTAAACCTCGCAAAACAGGTAAATCTGAGCCCAAGCCCGTGTCTAGATCGTGTAAAACGTTTAGAGCAAGAAGGCTACATCGAAGGCTATTACGCAAAGCTTAGCGAAGCTAAACTTAACCAGAGCTTGTTAGCACATGTACAGGTCTCGTTGGTGACCTCGAATACATCAGTATTTAAAGTGTTTCGCGAATATATATTGAATATTCCACAAGTGGTTGAATGCGACATGGTCGCTGGTGGCTATGACTACCTATTAAAAGTACGGGTCTCAGATATGGATGAGTATCGCCAAGTACTGGGTGATTTAGTAGATATTCCCGGGGTGGGTACGCATCACACCTATATGGTGATCGAAAAAATAAAACAGGACACAGGCCTTAGATTCGATATTTAACGTAAGGAAACCGAGTGGTTTCCTATCTTTCTGTAGCACTGAACGAACGGCGCTACAGTTTATACAACTAACCTAATTGATGTTAATTTTTGATAGTTTTGCTTTGAGTGTTGCCAGCATCGAATCGACAGAACTGTCTTCCTGATTAAGCCCTTCCATGAGCGTCATAAAGTAAATATCAATAATGATATCTGCATCTAAAGCGGTTGCTTCATTGTCATTGATCAGGCGCTTTTTGAATGCTTTAAGCTGCGGTTCAAGCTCGTTCTGTTGCCACATAATTTCTTTAAATAACTCTCGGCTAAACTCCTTTTTTGCAAGGTAAAACTCATAAAGAAAACAAGCGTAATGGTACATTCTATCTGTCGCTGTAGTACTCGAATCTGAGTGTTTAGCGCGGCTTAGAATGTCTTCTAGTTCACTCTCAAAACTGTATTTAAGAATCTCAACTTTAGTCGCAAAGTGACTAAATACTGTGCCATTGGCGACATTAGCTGCTCTTGCAATATCTCGTGTGCTGGTCTGGTGGTAGCCGAGCTCTGAAAAAAGCTGCCATGAGGCTGTAAGTATCTGTTGTTTTGTTTGCTCTTTTTTGGTCACTGAACACTCCAATTTTTATGCTATTTAACCAGAAATTAAAAAAAACTCAATCAAAGGTGTTGTAAATTGAGCGCGCTCAATATTAAAATGAGCGCGCTCAATTAGATGGATGGTTGCACTATGAATAAATTAAAACGCTTAATTGGTTATGTATTATTCGTACCTGGTATTTGCTTTTATAGCTTTATCTTAGGCCCTCTGCTTATTGCAGTGCTATTGCCTGGAGGCTTGATATTGTTATTGCTTATCTTAGGTTACAAAGAGGGGTTTTTAGTGTTAAAGCAAGAAGTGTTTAATACTCTTAGACAAAAATGCTCTTGAGTAAAAAGTGGATAAGTTTAAAAAATAAACCCTGCAAAATGCAGGGTTTATTTTTGTCAAAATGAGGAGGAGGTTTATGCCCAGCCGTCGTAACGTTTACGACGAGATAACACCACGGTTAGGATAATACCAAGTAGTAAGCCGATGAACGCAATTGCGCCGCCATAAGTTAATAACTGACGTTTCTCTTTGGCACTGGCTGTTTGCTTAGCGTTACGCTCAGACTCAATGGTACTTTTAAGTGCTTCAATTTGCTTGCTAAGCGCTAGGTTTTGCTCTGTTAGTGATTTGTTCTGCTCTTGTAGTTGTGGTAATTCAATTTCAGCTTGACGAAGCTGTTCTTGCATTACCGTCATGTCGTTATTCAGCGCTTGAAACTGTTGTTGAATACCTGCGTTTTCAGTAACAAATTTTGACTCTACCCAACCTTCACGATCTTTATCATCACGAATTTTAAAGTAGCCATTATCTTCACCCGACAATAACACTATTTGTGTACCTGCATCGACTGAACCTAAAATGCGGTAGTTTTTGCTTGGACCTGAGTGCATAAAGGTGTACAGGTTATCGACTATGTAGGCGGTGTTTTGGCTGTCGCTGCTTGGTGCTTCTTCTGCGTAGCTAATAAAAGAGGTGGCCGCAAGGAGCAACCCAAAAATACACTGTTTTAACATCAATCTACCTTGTTAATGTGATCTTGCCTATAAGTGGCTAAATTTATAATTTCTTTATGTATAGAGATAGTAGGGATTTCAACTATTAATAGCAAGGCTGATATTGTAATCCGTGCGTGGGCTTAACCGCAAAAAACAGGAAAAAATTTGCATTAACAGTCTGCTTTGTTTATTTTGATCACTTATTTATTTTAAATGTACTCCGCAAAGCGAATGGATACTGAGATAGAACTGAAGTTTTTGGTGTCAGATGCCGTTGTTCCACTGATCCCCGCATTAATTACCCAATTTGCAAAAACCGTTACCAATAAACCGTCACGCAACTTACAAAATGCTTATTACGATACGCCAAGCCGAGAATTACGTGCTTTAGATATTGGCCTTCGTACTCGCTGTTGTGATGGTGAGTGTGAGCAAACCATCAAGCTTGCTGGCGAAGTGGTTGGTGGCTTACATCAGCGCCCTGAATACAATTTGCCACTGTCAGGTAATCGCCCTGATTTACTTGCATTTGATGCTGCTATTTGGCCGCATGGTATGCAAGTGCCTGCCATCGCAGAAAACCTATACCCAATTTTTAGCACTAACTTTATACGCCGTACTTGGTTACTCGAAACCGAAAATGGCGCAAAAATTGAAGTGGTATTAGATAAAGGTGAAGTGGCGGCATCGGGCCAAGTTGAGCCAATCTCTGAACTTGAAATCGAACTGATTGAAGGTAGTCGCAATGAGTTGTTTGCTTTGGCAGATAAACTGGTAAGTGAAAGCCATGTTCGCTTAGGGCTTTATTCTAAAGCTGCTCGAGGTTATCGTCTTGCAGATGACAAACCATTAAAAGCAAGCAAATCAATTGGCTTTGTGCCACTAAAACGTGGTGCAACCCAAGAACAAGCCTTAGTAGAAAGCATTAACTACGCGATTCGCTTTGTACAAAAACATGAAGCCTGCTACTTCATAAAACCAAGCTTAAAAACCCTTAAGCGTGTCACCGACGGTATTCGTTTAATTCGCCATACATTTTGGCTGTTTGACGATATTGTTAGTAAAGACGATACCGACTCATTACGTACAGAATTAAAGTGGTTATTAAGCGAATTAGCATGGGTTGAAAATGCTATTCAGCTAAAAACCTACACATCTAAGCGCCACGCGTACTACAAAAAAATCAACAGTGCGCCTGAGCTCACTCAAGTTATTAATGACTTAAAAGAGTTGCAGCCAAGCATTGAAGATATCGAAAAACTTTTCCATAGCACCCGATACAATCGCTTATTATTACAATTAACAACCTGGTTGATTGAAAAACAATGGCGTAAGTCATGGGGGCAAACTGAGTTTCAAGCTGCTGAAAAACCTGTTGCCGATATTGCTAAGCGTTTATTTGCTAAAGATTGGCACGATATGCACGAACTTATTCCTGAGCAGCAAGTGTTTACAGATAAAGACTATTTGGCACTGCGCACCCGCCTTGAAAACTCATTACTCAGCGGCAACTGCTTAGGCGCTTTGTTCGATAAAGAAGATCGAAACGAGTTTCGTATGCCGTGGGTTGATATCTCTCATGGTATTTATGAGTTAAGCACCCTTGAGTACTTAAAGCAGTTATGTGCAGGGCAAGACGACTTAGAGCTAACAAAAATTCAATCATGGCTTGATCAAAAGTCAGAGTTTTTGGTCAGTGCAATGGAGCAAAGTCGCCACGCGTCATTTAATACAGACCCTTATTGGTTTTAAATAAATGCGCTTGTGCCTATGGATAGGGTTAGCATGTTTGAGTCTCTCGGCAGTGGCTAACCCTATTGAATGGCAAACCTACAAACAGCAAGACGATATAAAGGTTAGCTATAAAAAGCACGAAACTGGCATTATAGAAATTAATGCTTCTGTGCTGGTAAAAAATGCTAAGGCCAGTGACTTTATGGCGCTGTTAAGTGATACCGACAACGCGCCCAATTGGCTCGAAAATGTTAAAAGCGTGACTTTAATGGAGCGCTTAAGCCCCTCAGAAACCCTTGTTTACACTCACTTTAATTCGCCTTGGCCGGTGTTAGATCGCGATTTGGTGAGTTACTCTTGTTATCATGCCTTAGGTGAACATAAAACAGAGCTAAAAATTATCAGTCAGCCATACGCTAAAGCAGAAGTCTCTGGGGTTGTGCGTATTAAAGAGCTCAGGGCTTATTGGCGTTTAGAAGAGCAGCAAAGTAATTTATTGGTAAGCCATCAGGCCTATGCTGATCCGGGTGGCTCAATCCCGCATTGGTTGAGCAATAAGGTATCGCTAAAGAGCGTTTATAAAACGCTACAAGCACTGACAGAGCAATTAACCAATAATCAGTTCTCGCGAGATAACTTAATAAGTCAGTTAGGTTCGTGTTCATAAAAAAAGCGCCAAAAGGCGCTTTTTTCATTTTATCTAACCTATTACAGGCCAGCAGCTGCGCGAAGTGCGTCTGCTTTGTCTGTACGCTCCCAAGGGAACTCATCACGACCGAAGTGACCATAAGCCGCAGTCGGTTGATAGATAGGACGCTCAAGATCAAGCATTTGGATTAAGCCGTAAGGACGTAGGTCGAAGTGCTCACGTACTAATTCGATTAGACGCGCTTCTTCTAATTTACCTGTACCAAATGTCTCGATGCTGATAGATGTTGGCTCTGCAACACCGATAGCGTAAGAAACTTGTAGCTCACATTTGTCAGCAAGGCCTGCAGCAACCACGTTTTTAGCAACGTAACGAGCAGCATATGCAGCTGAACGGTCAACTTTTGATGGATCTTTACCTGAGAAAGCACCACCACCGTGACGAGCCATACCACCGTATGTATCAACGATGATTTTACGACCTGTAAGACCACAGTCACCCATTGGGCCACCGATTACGAAACGGCCAGTTGGGTTGATGAAGAACTTAGTTGCGCTAGAGATAAGCTCAGCTGGAAGAACTGGCTTAATGATCGTTTCCATTACCGCTTCAACTAAGTCGTTTTGTGAGATTGAATCACAGTGTTGAGTTGAAAGAACAACTGCATCAATACCAACAGGCTTGCCATTTTCGTATGCAAACGTTACTTGAGATTTTGCATCTGGGCGTAACCAGTTAAGCTCACCGCTTTTACGAACTTCAGCTTGGCGCTGAACTAGACGATGTGAATAAGTGATTGGTGCAGGCATTAAAACGTCAGTTTCATTACATGCGTAACCGAACATTAGACCTTGGTCACCAGCACCTTGCTCTTCAGGTCGAGCACGGTCAACACCTTGGTTGATGTCTGGAGATTGTTTACCGATAGTGTTTAGGATTGCACAAGAGTCAGCATCGAAACCCATGTCTGAGTGCGTGTAACCGATTTCACGTACTGTTTTACGTGTGATTTCTTCGATATCAACCCAAGCGCTAGTTGTGATTTCACCACCAACCATCACCATGCCAGTTTTAACGTAAGTCTCACATGCAACACGGGCATGAGAATCTTGCTCTAAGATAGCATCTAGAACCGCGTCAGAGATTTGGTCCGCGATTTTATCCGGATGACCTTCAGAAACAGATTCAGAAGTAAATAAATGTTTTGCCATTGTATTTCTGCTCACAAATATTGCGCTTCACAAACGTCGGTAATAGCGCTAAAAAATTAAGGGGCGTATTTTATCTAAAACAAATATGTTTGCATAGTAATTTTACGCCTAGACGTCCATTTAAAATTAGTAATAACGTATTGTTCTTAACAAACGCCCATAAATGGTGCATTTAATGCGGATTTTTAATTGCACTGTACCCTTACAATAAGTAAGAATGGGGCTTCATAAACAACCAGCGCAAATACATAAAGGTAGGAGAATTCATGCCATCACGCAAAGAACTTGCAAATGCTATTCGCGTCTTATCAATGGACGCAGTACAACAGGCCAAATCTGGTCACCCTGGCGCACCTATGGGCATGGCAGATATCGCAGAAGTACTATGGCGCGATTATCTAAAGCACAATCCAACGAATCCAGAGTGGGCAGACCGAGATCGATTTATTCTTTCGAATGGCCACGGTTCAATGCTGATCTATTCTCTACTGCACTTAAGTGGCTATGACTTACCACTAGAGGAAATTAAAAACTTCCGTCAAATGCACTCAAAAACACCGGGTCACCCAGAGTATGGATATGCACCAGGTATTGAGACTACTACGGGTCCATTAGGTCAAGGGATCACAAATGCAGTGGGCATGGCAATTGCCGAAAAAGCGCTAGCTGCACAGTTTAACCGTGAAGGCCACGATATTGTTGATCACTTCACGTATGCATTCATGGGTGATGGCTGTTTAATGGAAGGTATTTCACACGAAGCCTGTTCATTAGCCGGTACATTAGGCCTAGGTAAACTAGTTGCGTTTTGGGATGACAACGGCATCTCAATTGATGGTGAAGTAGAAGGTTGGTTCAGCGATGACACACCAGCGCGCTTCAAAGCATACGGCTGGCACGTAGTTAGCGATGTTGATGGTCATAACCCTGATGCAATTCGCGCCGCTATCGAAGAAGCGCGTAGCATTACTGATAAGCCATCATTAATCTGTTGTAAAACAGTGATTGGTTATGGTTCACCTAATAAATCAGGTAGCCATGATTGTCACGGTGCACCACTAGGTGAAGACGAAATTAAAGCATCTCGTGAGTTCCTTGGTTGGACTGGCGATGCATTCGAAATCCCAGCTGATATCTATAGCGAGTGGGATGGCAAAGAAAAAGGTAAGCAACTAGAAGCAAGCTGGGACGAAAAATTTGCAGCTTATGAAAGTGCATACCCTGAACTTGCTGCTGAGTTTAAGCGCCGTACAAACGGTGAGCTACCGGCAGATTGGGCTGAAAAGTCACAAGCTTACATCGAAGAGCTACAAGCAAATCCTGCAAACCCTGCAACACGTAAAGCATCACAAAATGCATTAAACGCGTTTGGTCCGTTACTACCAGAATTCATGGGTGGCTCTGCTGACCTTGCTGGTTCTAACTTAACACTTTGGGATGGCTCAAAAGGCCTAGAAGCTAACGATGCTAGCGGTAACTACATTTTCTACGGCGTACGTGAATTTGGTATGTCAGCGATTATGAATGGTATTGCACTACATAAAGGCTTTATTCCTTACGGTGCTACATTCTTAATGTTCATGGAATACGCACGTAACGCAGTACGTATGGCGGCATTAATGAAGCAGCCAAGCATCTTCGTATACACGCACGACTCAATTGGTCTAGGTGAAGATGGTCCAACGCACCAACCGGTAGAGCAGATCGCAAGCATGCGTTTAACGCCTAACCTAGTGAACTGGCGTCCATGTGACCAAGTTGAGTCAGCGATTGCATGGCAACAAGCTATTGAGCGTAAAGATGGCCCAACGTCACTCATTTTCACTCGTCAAGGCCTTGAGCAACAAGCGCGTACTGCACAACAGTTAGCCGATGTGAAAAAAGGTGGTTACGTACTTAGCTGTGACGGTGAGCCAGAGCTTATCCTTATTGCAACAGGTTCTGAAGTACAGCTTGCACAAGATGCTGCTGCAGAACTTCGTTCACAAGGTAAAAAAGTACGTGTGGTATCTATGCCTTCAACTGATTTATTTGATGAGCAAGACGTTGCATATAAAGAAAGCGTACTACCAGCAAGCGTTACACGCCGCGTAGCAATCGAAGCGGGCATCGCAGACTACTGGTACAAATACGTAGGTCTAAATGGTGCAGTAGTTGGTATGACTACATTCGGTGAGTCAGCACCTGCAGGCGAGCTATTCAAGCACTTTGGTTTCACTGTTGAAAACATCGTAAACAAAGCAAACGCCTTGTTCTAAGCTTAAGCCGCTAAAATTTAAAAGCCCGCCCTGTTAGCTACAGCGCGGGTTTTTTTGTGTTTGACTGGTAGGTTGGGTAGAACGGAGTGAAATCCAACACATTTGCTGGCACATAAACCTTACTCCTCGTGGCGTGCTCAAGTACGCTCTTCAATTATCACATCATGCAAATTGTTAAGCTTTCCCTATGTATTATAAGGGATTGGTTAATAGTGGCTTTCTGCTATATTATCGTCCAGTCAAAGTAATATTTAAGGAATGAAAATGAAATGGTTGTATATGCTGGCTTTACTGTTAGCTAGTTTTAATAGCTTTGCTTTATGTTTTGATATGTCGTTTTTTCGAGTGGGTGTTTGTGGAGACGATCTTGAAAGTATTAGTATCGATTTACCATTTATTTTATGGGTGCTTGCGGTTGTTTTCTTTGGGCAGTTATTAGTAAAAAGCAAGGTTAATGCTTACTCCCGAATTCAGATAATAAGTGCACCACTCATGGTTAAACGGTGAGAAGAGATCAACTGCCTGTTGGTGGTACTCTATCGTCGCCAAACAAACAGAAGCATTTACCATGAGTTACAAGCAGTTGATCG